>DATEKZ010000659.1:0-2046 GCA_035277185.1 Verrucomicrobiia bacterium | reverse complement strand
CCGCATCTTCTCCAGCAGGCCGGCGTTCCCGCCGAGAATCACTTCCACTGTGCCCGGTGAAACACGATAAATGCGATCGTCCGTGGGAGCTTTCATTACCGTGATCGGAAGCCGCAACGGCAACATGCTGACGACCGTATTGCGGACCGGTCGCAGGTCGGGGTTGTTGGAAACGATGGCCATCCAGATCAACAAGGCAATGACCAGGGAGGTGACCTTCCAGCCGAACTTGTCGAAAACGTAGTCGCGCAGCGCCATACTCACTTGGCCTCCGATTTCGTCGCGGCACCCGTCACTGACCGGGCGGCCGCGTCGTCAGAAGGCGGGGACGACCCGGATCCCAGGACAGCGGGCCGGCTCTGCCACGTATTCAACACGCCCAGCCAATCGGCGAGTTTCCGCGTCCGTTCGCGGCTGATGAACACCGACGTCAGAAACGCCCGGAGCGCCTCCAGGCTGACGCCGCGGGTGAGTTGTCCTTTATACGCGTGCGAGATCGAGCCATTCTCCTCCGAGATCACCACTATGGCGGCATCGGTCTCTTCGCTCAAACCGATGGCCGCCCGATGCCGTGTGCCGAGCGACTTGCTCAGGTCGGGGCGTTGCGTGAGCGGGAAGATGCAGGCCGCTTTGGCAATTCGATCGCCGCGAATGATGACGCCGCCGTCATGAATGGCGTTGTTGGGGAAGAAGATGGTCTCGAGCATTTCGGGGGTTGCCTCGCAATCGACGACCACTCCCGACTCCACGGCTTCATCCAGTTGGATCGTTTGCTCGATGGCGATCAATGCGCCGATGCGGGCCTCGGACAAACGTTCGGCGGTCCGGATGATCACCTCGATATTCTCGCGTTGCTCGTGCGCCGAGATGAAGAACGGCAGATTGCCCAGCTCGGCGAGCATCCGCCGGAGTTCGGGTTGGAAAATGACCAGCGTGGCCACGGCAAGGACGGCGAAAAATGTACCGAGGAGCCAGCTTAGCACCTCCAACTCCAACACCTTCGTCACCAACGTCAGCGCCACCAGTAACACCAGAAGGCCGATCACCACCGGCCAGCCCCGCGTGCCGCGCACGAACATCAGAGCGTAGTAAATCCCCACCGCGAGGATCAGGATCTCCACCGCGGGACGCCAGATCGATTGCAGGAATTGCAGAATCGTCATTCTTTTCGGGCCAGAATCGCCTCAGTCATCCGCACCGCCTGCAGGGTCTCGGCGACATCATGCGTGCGGACAATTTGCACGCCGGCCTCCACCGCGCAGCAGGCGCAGGCCAGTGAACCGGGAAGCCGGTCGTTCACTTTCGCGCCCAACAGGCTGCCGATAAACGATTTCCTTGAGACGCCAATGAGCAAGGGCCGTCCCAATCTTGTAAAACGCCTCAACCCGCCGAGCAACTGCAAATTGTGCTCCAGTGATTTCCCGAATCCGATCCCCACGTCCAAAACAACCTGTTCCGGGGCCACGCCCGCCGCCTGCAACCGTCCCAGGCGCCCTTCAAAAAAGTCCCCCACCTCCGCCACCACGTCCTCGTAAGTCGGATTGGCCTGCATGGTTTGCGGCGTCCCCTGCATGTGCATGCAAACGTAACCGGCCCCCTCCTCCGCCACCACGCGCCCCATCTCATCGTCCGTCCGATTCGCGGCCACGTCGTTGACGATGCAGGCCCCCGCACGGATGGCGGCTCGGGCCACCGACGGCTTTTGCGTGTCGATGGAAACCCGCGCCGACGCCTGGCCCGCCAATTCTTCGATGACCGGCAACACCCGCCTCAACTCCTCTCCTTCGCTCACCGGCTCGGCGTTGGGCCGGGTTGATTCCCCTCCAATGTCGATGATCTCCGCCCCTTGCCGGACCAGTTCGAACGCGCGCGCGACCGCCGCGTCCACCGCCAGAAAACGCCCGCCATCTGAAAACGAGTCCGGCGTAACATTCACCACGCCCATCAACATGACCGGCCGGGGAAACTGGAAGCTGTGCTGGCGCGCCTGCCACCTCATTGGCTCCTGCGGCGCGCGCGCCGGCGCGCGAAACTCATGCCGGGCGG
>DATEKZ010000658.1:0-2408 GCA_035277185.1 Verrucomicrobiia bacterium | reverse complement strand
GAGGCGTCGAGGCCATCAAAACCATTCCACTAATGACTGCCAGGCGAAGGCGCGATCTCCAGCGGCGCTGCGTGATATCCGCCGTCCAACGGCGAGCTTTCCTGGGATTCATCGCGCGGATTGGAAGTCGAACGCAATCCTTTGTCAAACGCGAACTCAGTGACCCTTCTTGTCGCAGCGATCCTACCGGACGGTGGAGGGAGAAATCAGTTCGACCAGCAGGTCCGGCGTCCCCCTGTCAGGACGGCGTCGTTCAACATTGTGAAAGCCGTGGCGCTCTGCTAATCGTCACTATCATGTCAGCGTTTTCACACAGCCTCGCACAGCAGCCCAACTCCGCGTGGCCAGCTCTTGGCCGTTAGCTCTCATTGCACGCATGGGGAGCATTACACCAAATCCAAAGAAGCGCACTTACGAGTTGCCGCCTGGCTGCAAGGATCTTATCCACGTCTTGCAGGGCGCGCCGTCGAAACCTTCACTCGGCACGGTACGGGTTAACGGCAGGATCAGGGCGCGCAAGGTGCGGGTCATCGGCGAACGGGGCGAACAGCATGGCGTCATGTCGCTCGCTGAGGCTTTGCAGTTGGCGCGCGCGCGAAGCGTCGACCTTGTCGAGATTGCGCCACTGGCGAAGCCGCCGATTTGCCGCATGGTGGATTATGGCAGATTTCGCTACGAACAATCCAGGCGACGGAAGAGCAAGACATGACAAAAAAGAGGCGTGAGAAATGAACCGCGGAGGATTAACCACGGATTAAGCGGATGACACGGATGGGAAAGAATTGAATCTGTGCAATCTGGTTGAACGAGGGGAAGTCGAGTGGACGCCGGCAATGCAGTCGGGCCGTTGAAGGACGTTCGGGATTGTGATCCGTGTGATCTGCGTCATCCGCGGTTAAGTCCTCTGGATTGCATTTCTCTGCACTCTTTTACCGCGGATCCCGCGGCCGCGGGACGGATTTCACGGATTCAAATCCTCCGATTCGTACCACTATGCATAAAAATCCTCTCGAACTGCGCAGATTCCTTAACCACGGATGGACACGGATAAACACGGATAGGAAGGATAGAAAGACGCGAATTGGAATTTTCATTCGCGATAATTCGCGTAATTCGCGTCCGACTTCGGTTGTTTTTATCCGTGTCCATCGGTGTCCATCCGTGGTTGCTTGATTTTCGATTACGGATCCGCCGCACTGGGTCACCCGCGGTTGAGATAATCCACGTCACTGATGTTTCCCGGCCTCGGCGTCGCGAAACCCCACCGACCCCGCAGCCGTATTGCACCTCGCCGGATCGGAGTTCGGCACTCCTGTCCGGCCGAATACATTGTGACGATTGGCGGATTGCCCTGTCGAACGAGGAGATGTTCCCGGCCAACCCTACTGAGTCGCCGCCGATGCCGCCTTCCGGCTGCGTCAACGCAGCTTTTTCGACCAAAATCGGCAGGTTCGGCGTATAACACGATATCCAGATGATACTCGACCACGGGGCGGCCGGTCCCGCGGAAAGGAAGGCGGGGAAACGCCCCTTGACCGCTGCGAAACCATTCGGGAGTGCCGGAGTTCCATCTTCGGTGGTTTGAGGGCAGGACTCAGGGTGTGTGTTGTCATCCAAGGTTTTTTCTGCAAAGAATGAACAGTTATTGGTGTTGATGCGTCGATTGAACGGTTAACCCCATTTCATGAAACGGTTTCCGCCACAGTGGTCGCTGCCTCTGTTCGCCCTCTTTTTGCTCCTGCCGGCCGGGTGCAGCACCAACCATTACCGCAAATCCGCGGACAAGGAGGCCTATAAGGTCATCAAGGAAAAGACCCCTCTCGTGAAGAACATGGATGACCAGTTCTCCATCGAGCAGACCAATCAGCTTTCGCTGGAGGGGCTGCAGCAGGTCACGAGCGCCGAAGAATCCCTCGGTCCGGACGGCCAGAAGGAAGTGGGATCTCACGTCCTTTCACTGGAGAAGGCCCTTGAGGTCGCCGTCCGGCATAACCGCCAGTATCAGTCGCGCAAGGAACAGCTCTATCTTTCGGCCCTTCAATTGACGCTGGCACGGCATCAGTTTCGTCCGCTTTTCTCCGGCGGCGTCGGCGCCCGCTACGATGTGACGACTGAGCAGGCCCTCGACCTCATCCCCGATCCCGAGAATCCGGGCGAGTTCATTACGGTGTTGAGCGACAACCTGGTCGAGGAGCACCGGATCGGGGCCGACGGGTCCGTTCGCGGCTCGTGGCTGATTCGCGATGTTGGCCGGATTACCGCCGCGTTCACGACCGATTTTTTTCGCTACCTGACCGGCGATCCGCGGACGCTCACGTCCTCCCAAATCGGGGCCACCTTCACCCGGCCGTTGCTTCGCAACGCCGGCTTCAAACAGGAGATTGAAAACCTGACTCAGGCCGAGCGGG
>DATEKZ010000657.1:0-3999 GCA_035277185.1 Verrucomicrobiia bacterium | reverse complement strand
TTCCTGCCGGACGGCACGTGAAAACCAAAAGAGAAGGCCGGGCGGCTCTCAGCCAGTTCCCTGCTCGCCTGCTCGAAACGACCAAGCACCTGATTGCGTTCGTCGATTTCAGGAAAGCTTCCCGAGATCGTCGGGACATGAGGCATCGGTCCCAACAACACAAACCGCACCTTCTGCCCGCTGACCTGCTCGATGGCGTTCATGAGCTTGTTCATGTCCGCCTTGAACTTCGGGATACCATTCGTGCCGCTCTCAAGCGCCGCCGTCATGCCGTAACTGAGGAAGGCCACGGTCGGCTTCACCAACGCAACCTGTTCCCGGACCCGCTTGAGCCAATCCTCCTCCGACTTGTTCCAGTCGAAGCTCGCGCGCGATCGGCCCATCGGCGTGTCGGCCGCCCAGGCGAGATTGCGGAATGTAATGTGGCGGTCGGGAAACGCCGCGGTCAGCCGGGTTTCGATGTGACCGTAGTCCACCTCGCGCTCGAAAAACGTGTCGCCGATAAACAGGACGCGGTCGCCGTCCTTGAGTTCGAACCGCTCGGCGGCGGCGGCGAGGCGAGGCGGGAGCAGGAGCGCGGTGAGAAGACCAACGAGCCAGTGAGTTGAACGGATGAGTCGGAGCGGGGTTTTCATGGAATCAAGCAACAAAGACAGGGGGAGGCAATCATCGTCCTTTCAGGGCCGTGAAAATGGTCATCGCTATCATGGCGGCGCCGGCGGCATTGGGATGGATCTTGTCGGGAAAATACTCGGGACGGTCGCTCATGGCCTGGTGCAGATCGATCGTGGGTAGGCCCATTTCCCCGGCCACCTGCCGGATGACGGGAATAATGTGGCCACTGACCGTGGCTTCGTTGATCCCCCATCGGGTCTCGTAAACCGGCACCGGCAGGCACACCCATATTCTAGGGTGTGACCGCAGGCTCGCGAAATGGCGCAGCAGGTGGCGCAGGTCGCGCTCAAACGCGTCTCCGTGTCTCCAGTTCTGCGGTTTGGAATCGTTCGTGCCGAGCTTGAGAATGACGGCATCAGGTTCAAACTCAGAAATGGCCTGAAACTCAGCCAAACCCCAGTAGGGTTTGTCGCCCTCCTTCAGAAGCGTCGCCCCGCCGACGCCGAAGTTCCTGACCGCGAAGCGGGGACCCAGCAGCTTGCCGAGCACCATCGGGTAGTTGTTAGCCTCGCGATTTTCAACGCCCGATCCGTAGGTGATGCTGTCGCCGACGCAGGCGATGCGAACGGTATCGGCATAGTCGTCCGCGTGGAGGGCCGGTTTGCGTGGAGGCGAGGCGCAGCCAGTCAGAACGGAGGCGACGCCAAAGACGGTCGCAACGAAGAAGAGTCGTTTCATCGAATTCGGTAGAACGCCCAAGTAAAGCCGACCGGACAGAAGTCACGCAAGCCGTTAAAAGGCCGCCTCCCGACGGGCGTTCATCGCGAATTATGAGTGGGTCAATTTTGGCGTTGAAGATGTTCAAAGTCGGTATAAGCTAGCCGCTAGAATGACGTTTTCGCTTCTCATGCTGATTCCCTTCGTGTTGGTGATGGGTGTCGGTGTGTTGTTCGCGTGGCTGGTTTCGCGCCACGTGAAAAAACGCCGGGAACGAGACCCGCGCGCCGATTTCGGGCGCAACAGAAGTGATGCCGCGTCGCCCGACGGTTACCGGTCCCCGTTCGTCGAGCACCCGTGCCGATGGATCGCGATCCGGACACGCAATCTGATGGCCGTGCAGACGGCGCTCGGGTTGAACAATCCGAGGCCCTGCTCGTGGACGGAAGGAATCACCCGGATTCACGACCACAAACTGTTCGTGTCGCCGCCGGTGAATGGGTGGACGCTCGTGGTCGGTCCGCGGCTGCCGGATCCGAGCGAGGACGTGGAAGCCTGCTTTCGGTTCCTGCTTCGGCTGAGCCGCGAACTTGGCGAAGTGCAGTTTTTCAGTCTGAATCGCGTGGTCGGCCATCATGCCTGGGCCCGGTTCGAACGCGGACGCGCCATCCGCGGCTATGCCTGGGCGGGGGAGACATTATGGAACCAGGGACAAACGACATGGGCGGAACGGAAGCTGAACCTCAAGTGCTTTGATTATTTTGAATTGCCGGCCCAGCCGCACTTTGCCGAGATGGAACAGATCCGCGCCAACACGGAAAGGGTGATGCTCCTGGCCGCACTCTGGAGCGTCGATCCAACATCAGTGGACGACAGCACGCTGACGGACGCACTCGGAATCGCCGGTGATCTTTCGCGAGCGAGGCTGCGTTGAGCCTCGTGGCCCGTGCTCGACGCACGGATCGCGGCAACCTTAACCCGGAGCAGCCTATGCTGGACGCCATTCTAGAGGAATACCCCAAAGAGATCGAGTTGAAGCACGGCCTGGTCTGCGTCCTGCGCCCGCTGGAATCTTCGGATGAGACGACGTTCCACCAGTTCTTCCTCGCCGTGCCGGAACAGGAGCGGATGTTCATCAAACATCGCGTCACCGAACCTGAGGTGATCCGTGAATGGTGCCGGAACATCGACCTGGGCCGGAATCTGCCGTTGCTGGCCATCGCCGACGGCCGGATCGTTGGCGACGCGACGCTTCACCAGCAACTCGGCGGCTGGAAACGGCACATCGGACGGGTCAGCGTGCTCGTCCATCCGCTGTATCGGGGCCGGGGCCTGGCGCGAGCGCTGGTGTCTGATGTGATTGAAATCGCGCGCCGCATCGGACTGGAGAAGGTCGAAGCCGAATTCATCGGCGGGCAGGAGACGGCCATCAAGATGTTCGGGCTGCTGGGATTCGCGCCGTTGTTGCGGATCGCGGATTATGTCAAGGACATGCAGGCCATCGCCCATGATTACGTGCTCATGGGACTCGACCTCGAAACCGATGAGGAGTACGCCGGGATGGGTTAGGACGGAAGACGCTTCGCTCTGGCCAGAATTGGCGCCGCTATGCTCCTCGATCGATTTCGATCCGGCCGGATTCCGTGTGGCGCGGAGTTTTCGGCGGGATTGATGGCGCTGTTCCTCGCCTGTTTGCCGGCCCTCGGGCAGGAGGAGGAGAAAGACACGCAATACCGTTACGACGTCTGGAAAACTGAACAGGGATTGCCGCAGAACTCCGTCAAGGGCATCCTCCAGACGCAGGACGGGTATTTGTGGTTCTCGACGCGGTTTGGCGTTGTGCGGTTCGACGGCGTGGCCTTTCGCGTGTTCGACCGGTTCAACACCCCGGAATTGTCTTACGACAACTGCGTGGCCCTGGCCGAAGACCAGGGGGACAGAAGCCTTTGGTTGGGGACCATGTTTGGAGTCGTCCGGTACAAGGACCAAAGTTTCAAAGGCTACCGGCTCGTCACCGGAGTGGGCATGGATCGTATCTGGTCGATTTGCTCCAGCGCGGACGGGGGCCTCTGGGTAGCCGCCAATTTCAGTCTGCAACGGCTCAATGGTGAAAAGGTCACCCGCTACACGGTTGAAGACGGTTTGCACGGCCGCGAGGTGCGGTCGGTCCTGGAGGACGAGCAGAAACAGCTTTGGATCGGGACCAATATCGGCCTGGAACGGCGCGATCCCGTCACCGGGCGGTTCACGGAAATCTGGCGGTCGAGGCATTCTGAAGACGAATCGGTGAGCTGCCTCTTCAAGGATCGATCGGGTGTCGTCTGGGCGGGCACTGCCCTTTCCGGACTGGTTCGCTGGCAGAATGGCAAGGCAACCACGTACACGATGCGGGACGGCCTGCCTGCGAATCGGGTGGACCTCATCACCGAAGACCAGGAATCGAATCTCTGGTTCTGCACCGGCAACGGAAAACTCGTCCGGTTTCGCGACGGCAAGTTTACTCAGTTTGGCAGGAAAGATGGGCTGTCCGACGACTGGGTCCTGAGTCTGCGCGAAGATCGCGAGGGCAATTTGTGGGTCGGCACCGCCTTCGGTGGACTGAACCGCATGCAACCCAGGCGGATTCTGGGGTACTCCGTCAAAGATGGGCTGGGCAATGCAAACGTC
>DATEKZ010000656.1:0-2474 GCA_035277185.1 Verrucomicrobiia bacterium | reverse complement strand
GCCGCGCGGCAGCCCCGCGACGTTATAGACACGGTCCTGTGTGTCGGCGAGCCAGAACGCGTTGCCTTCGACTGCGACTGAGAGCCGCGGGTGCGGTCTCATCGTCACGATGGGGCGAACCGTGTGGAGGTTCTGCAGCGAGAGGAGATCCATGTAGCCATAGAACTTGTGGTTCGTGGGGTAGAGGTTGTCGAATGTCTCGTGCGTGTTGTCGTTCGGATCGCTGTCGCCGCTGCCGAAATCGTATTCGAGCGCGACGCGCGGCGTGCCGAAGGTTTCGGCAAACGTGTAGCCCACATTGAGCGTTGCCATGTACGCCTGGTGATCCTGCCGTGGCGATGTCGCCGCGGGTTTCCAGTTTCCCAACTGGCCGGCCGCTTCGAAGGTGTAATCCCAGCGGCCCAGATCGCCCGGGTTCGATTTCAGTCGGAGGCCGACGGTGTAGATGTCGCGCGCGAAAGGCGCCGGCACCTGGAACGGCGGAAAGGAACCGGGGTTGGCGATGCTGCTGCCCGGCCCGTCATTGCGCGAAAGCAAATAGAATTCGGTCGTGTGTTTGGGAAGTTTCTTCGTGGTGAAATACGCGCCGGAGAACACATTGTAGTCGTTCCCCATGTTGAACTCGTTGTCGTCGGGAAGCACGATCCGGCTGGTGAACGCGTCCACGCTGAACCAACTGTTCTGCCAGCGCACCTTTACCGCATCGAATACGCGCCCGATATTGTTCCAGGCGAACGCGCCGACCAGACGTTCGTCGCCATAGCTCAATTCCTGGCGTCCGACCTTGAGGGAGACGGGAAATTCCTTGTGGTTGCCGGCCGTGAACCAGGCCTGGTGCAAATCCACCGGCCCATCGGACTCGGCGTTGGGATTGCGATCGTCGCCGGTGGTGCCGCTGTTGCGGCCTTCGACCTGGAACGACCACCATTTACCCGTGTAACCGACACGCGCGAGCACCTTGTTCAGAAAATACGAGTTGTCGTTGTCCACGCCGCCCTTGCGGAAATCGGCTCCCGATCCCGCCGCGGTGAATCCGGCATTCTCTTTGACTTCGTAGCGGAGTCGCGCTGCTCCACTGATGTCCCAATTGGCCAGGTACGGATCCTTTTTGCGCATCCAATCATTGAGGAAGCCGGGGAACGGTTGCAGCGGCGGCGGAGGCGCGTATTGAGCCTGCGCCGTTCCGACGGCGCCCAGAACGAGCGCGGCGGCAGTCAGGCTCTTAGGGATGTGGGTTGCTATGTTACTCATTTGAGTTTGGGTTGATTCATCCGAAAGGATGTCGATTCATCCCGACTGCGGGTACGCGACAGGGGCTTTCAGCTGCCATGGATGCAGATCGCCACGCGGCACGGCTGCAACGTAAACGGAGCGCGGACGGTCCCCGTCCGCAGCAGCTTCAATGGGGGTGAGGGTTGTGGAACTCCTCGATGCTGTCGTCTGAACTCGGATCCGCTGCGCGGCCGGGACCACCGCAGTCGCGGGACAAGCGTCGCGCGCTCTGGAAAATCCTGGCAACCCGCTGGAAACTCGGGCCATTGCAGTGCAGTACATCCTCAGTCGATCTGCGACATCGCGAGCGCGTGCGACGCAGCGGGTTCACTTCTCTTTTTCGGGGCCGTTGGTGGGGGCGCTTCCGTCGGGGTCTTGTGATTTCGATGCGCGTGGACTTCCAGGAACTCGATAAGGTGCTCGCGGCACTCGTAATATCGCGGGTGTTCCATGACGGCCTTGCGGTCCCGCGGCCGGGGAAATGGCACTTCGAGGATGTCGCCAACCTCCGCTTCCGGTCCGTTGGTCATCATCACGATGCGGTCGGCAAGGAACAACGCTTCGTCCACGTCGTGCGTCACCTGGAGGGCGGTGATGTGGTTGCGATTCCACAAGTCAATGAGCACTTGCTGAAGTTCGAAGCGCGTCAGCGTGTCGAGCATGCCGAACGGTTCGTCGAGGAGGAGCATCTTGGGTTTGAGCGCAAAGGCGCGCGCGATGCCGACTCGCTGTTTCATGCCTTGCGAGAGTTCGGCGGGTTTCTTGTGCATCGCGTCGCCCAGACCGACGATCGTCAGGTAATATTCGGCGATCTGACGGCGTTCTTCGCGGCTGGCGGTGTAGAAGACCTGGTTCACGCCGAGCATGACGTTTTCCATCGCCGTCATCCAGGGCAGGAGACAAGGCGACTGGAAGACAACACCACGGTCCGGCCCGGCTCCGGCCAGTTCTTTTCCGGCCAGAATGATGCCGCCGCCACTGATGTCATTCAGCCCTGCCAGCATCGAGAGCACCGTGCTCTTGCCGCATCCCGAATGGCCGATGAGGGCGACGAATTCGCCTCTTTTGATGTTAAGATTGAAATCCTTGACGATGATCGCCGGCCCTTTGGGGGTTGGGTAAATCTTCGTCAGATTGGAAAGCTCGCAATAGTCGGACATATGAAATGGCCTCACGCAAAGGACGCGAAGGGCGCAGCGCGG
>DATEKZ010000655.1:0-5262 GCA_035277185.1 Verrucomicrobiia bacterium | reverse complement strand
ACGGAGCCAGAGCTTTCGTGCACTTCCACCGAAGAAGGAATTCCATTGGTATCAACGATCACATCCAGTGTGACGGTCCCTTGGATCTGTTGCTGCAGGGCGAGCCGCGGATAAGAAGTCATCTTAGGGAACGAACCTCGCGCGTTTGGGTCAAACTTCGTCGGGCCCGGCGGAGTCGCCTTCGGCGGATTAGCAGGCGGTGCCTCGGCAAATCGGGCGGGAGCAAAAACCACCGGCCCCTCGACCGGAATGGCAAACTTGACCTGAGAGGGATCCGCGGCCACGACCGTGGCGATCTGCGGCATATCGACCGGTGCGTCCGGCGGGGGTTCATTTTCGGGAATCGGTGTCGGCTCAGGCGGGGTCTGCGGTTGAATCTGAACGATCTCGACCGGCATTATCTCGGGTGGCGGTGCGGGTTCCCGATTGACGAGCTGGGGCGCCTTGATACCGATAAACCCGATCGCCAGGGTGAAAATGCAGATCGAATTGACATAAGCCAGCTTCTGAGAAGCGTCTTTGGTGGCCCCTGGCAGGCAGAACTGGGCGATGTCCGAGCGAAGCCGTTGACTTTCGTAGGCCGGGGTGGGCGGAGTTGGCGGTTGAGCTATGGCAGTGGAACGGCTCATGTTGTTTCGAACAAACTCGGGCCAGGTCGAACCCGGAGCCACCTTCTGAAAATCCGCGCGATCGCGCCCCCGGACGCCCCATCTTCCCGAACAGTTCTGTTACGATGTCGTGACTTTCTTTGCAAAACCACAAAACGGTTCAGTGATCCACAGAACTAACGCACTATTAAGCGCATTTCAAAACCGTGACAAGGGAATATCTTTCAGCATGGGGCGCGGGCGATTCTGCGCGAAGTATTTACGATCAATCGACAATCACGAAGGCCGTGAAAGTCCTCCAAGACGTCCGCCATATTCGGACCCGCTGCGCGCCGGGACGTCGCGCGCTCCGCTCAGGCTACTTCGAGGATGACGTTGGCCCCACGGTTTCTTTGCCCGTCACTCGGCCAAGGCCGAACTGATCGCCCGTCCGAACCGGCTGGTCCTTTCGGAAATCAATCTCCAGCATCTTTTCGCTCTGCACCGCGGCGCCGGTCTCGTCGGTCAGGTAGCCAATGATCTTGCGCGTCGCGACTTCAATGATGTCCCCGGTGGACGGGTAGGCGTAACGGCCATCGATGCTGAAGGTGATCCAGCCGGGTTGGTCTCTCACCTGGATGCTCGCCACTTGTTTGGGCGGCATGACGGTGTTGTCGAAGATGTGCAAATGGCTGTTCGCCGCGTCGGTCAACCACAGTTCCTTCTCCGACGGCGTCAGGCCCACGCCATGGCTGGGGCAGCCGTGCCGCTTCACCGGACCCGGCTTGAATCCCTTAACTTCGACCCGATGCAGCATCCTGCCGGTCGTCAGGTCACCCACTTCAAAGCCGAGCAGATCGTTCACGTTCACAAAACAGAGCGTTCCCCGGCCATTCACGGTGAACGGTCGAATAACGTTGCCGAACGGCCCGATCTCGCGGACGACTTCGTGCGTCGTGGCGTCGGTGACGCGCAGGAGGGGCGATTTAAGTCCCGCCAGGAAGGCGTGCTTGCCGTCAATGCCGACAATCGTGTTGTGGGCGCCGGACTTCGTGACGATTTTCTTGATGATTTCTCCTGAGAGCGCATCGACGACGTGCCAATGCTCTTTTTCGAGCGACGGCAGGTAGATGACCTTTCCGTCCGGCGTGATCGCCATTCGGTCGCAACCCCCTTCATACGACTTCTCCCAAAGAATCCTCTCCGTCGTGAGATCGAAACAGGTCAGAAATTGCAGCGTGCTGACGTAGAGGCGTTTCGTGACCGCGCTGGCGCAAATGCCTTTGACGTTGAGCGGCTGCCCTTTCTCGTCGAGCCCGCGCGCCGGGATGCGCCGGACGAATTTGTGGCCATTATCGATGTCGAAGACGAGGACGCCGTGGCCGCCATATTCGAGGTAATTCCGAATGCCCGGCATCGCGGCATATAGAAACCGCCGCTCGGCGCCTTTTGCATCGTCGGCGGCAAAACATTCCTCGGAGGAAAGGTAGGTGAGGGCGCCTAAACACAATGTGACGAAAAGCCGTGCTGTGCGCGAAGGATTCCTGGGGCGTGTTTTCAACATCGCATGATTGCCTCGGGCCGGAGCGCGAGTCTGCGACTCGCAGCGGCTGCGCCGGCCACTCGGCGCGTGGAATGAGATGAGGCGCCTCGGAATTCGGATGTTGCTGCGGCTCGCAGAGCCGCGCTCCGCACCTTGAAGACACGCCCTGGTATTCATGCTGCAATCCCTACCTTGAACGGGCGTCTTGTTCAAGTCCGCAACCTCATAAAAAAACTCCCCAAACGATTTCAGATCGTTACAAATACCCCATGTCCCCCGACACTACTCGGTATTTTAGCGGCTGCGTTTTGGCCGGCTGCCTTATGGCCGGCCCTCTCGCGACGGATTCCGCGGAGCCCGGAACTCCCATGCCGGCAAACGAGGCGGCGAGTCGGATGACGGTGCCGGAGGGCTTTCGCGTGACACTTTTCGCCGGCGAGCCGGACGTGGTCCAGCCGCTTGCCATGACAACTGACGAACGGGGACGGCTTTGGGTGGTCGAGTGCCTTTCTTATCCATCCTGGCAACGGAGTGGCGAAGGCCGCGACCGTGTTCTCGTCCTGGAGGATCGCGACGGCGACGGACGTTTCGACTCGAAGAAGGTATTTTGGGACAAGGGCCGCAATCTCAGCGGCATCGCCCTCGGTTTTGGCGGTGTTTACCTCTGCTCCGCTCCCGAACTGATTTTCATTCCGGATCGGAACCGTGATGACGCTCCTGACGGTCCTCCGGAAGTATTGATCGATGGCTGGAGCCTGGACGCGAAGCACAACATGGTGAACGGACTGACCTGGGGACCGGATGGCTGGCTTTACGGCTGTCACGGAATTCTTTCCGATTCGAAGGTCGGCCGACCGGGCGCGCCCGACGCCGAGCGCGTTGTCATCAACTGTGGCGTGTGGCGCTTTCATCCGACGCGCCGAGCGATCGAAGTCGTGGCGCATGGAACGACGAATCCATGGGGCATTGCGTTCGATGATTATGGCCAGATGTTCGTCGCCAACTGCGTGATCAAGCACCTCTTTCACGTCATTCCCGGGGCGCGTTACGAGCGGATGTACGGCCAGGACATGAATCCCTATGCGTTCCGGCTCATCGAGAGTTGCGCCGATCACATCCATTGGGCGGGCGGTTACTGGAAGACCGAAGGCGCCGAGCATTCCCAAAACGACACCGCGGGAGGCGGCCACGCGCACTGCGGCGCGATGGTGTATCTCGGCGACAACTGGCCGGACCGTTATCGGAACACCTTTTTCACCCTCAACATCCACGGCCGGCGCATCAACAACGACAAACTGGAACGCCGCGGTTCCGGTTACGTCGCGAGACATCAACCAGACCTGTTGAAAGCAACCGATCCCTGGTTTCGCGGCGTGTCGCTCATCTACGGCCACGACGGCGGCGTATTCATGTCCGACTGGAGCGACGCCGGTGAATGCCACGACTACGAGGACATTCATCGCAACAATGGACGCATTTACAGGATCACTTATGGTGCGTCGCAATCCGCGACGGTCGATCTGGCAAAGCTCTCCGACGCCGAGTTGGTGAAGCTGCAACAGCACACGAACGATTGGTTCGTCAGCAACGCGCGACAGCTTTTGCAGGAACGTAGCGCAGACGGCAGGCTGGATCCGCAGACGAGGCCGGCACTGCACCAGATGCTCCGCGAGCAAACCGACGCGACCCGACAGCTTCGGGCGCTGTGGGCACTGCACGCGACCGGCGGACTCGACGACAAACTCATCGTCGAACTTCTCGGAAACAAACAGGAATGGGTGCGCGCCTGGACGATTCAATTGGCCCTTGAAGAAGCAAAGGGGAGCCCTGGTCCTTTGTCCGCGAGGCTGGCGGATCTGGCCGCCGAAGATCCTTCGCCCGTGGTGCGGCTGTATCTCGCATCCGCTCTCCAACGGCTTTCGACCATGGAACGCGGGCCCATTGCCGGACGCCTGGCCGCACGCCGCGAGGACGCTGAGGATCCCAATCTCCCGTTGATGATCTGGTACGCCATTGAGCCGATGGTATCCGCCGACGACAGCGCGGCGGAATCCCTTTTGAGCCACGCGCGAATTCCGCTGATCCGCCAGTTCATTGCCCAGCGGCTGGCGCTCCGGCTTTCGCTGAATCCGCTCATTGCGGCGATACGATCGTCAGAGGACACAGGTTTTCAACTGGATGTAGTGCGGGGGATGTTCGACGCGTTGAATGGCCGTCGGAAGATTACCAAGCCGGCGGAGTGGCGGACGGCGTTGAAAAAGCTGAATCAACACCCTGACAGTGAGGTCCGGGAAAAGGCGATTTTCCTCTCCGTGGTGTTTGACGACGCCGAAACGGTCGATTCGTTGCGCCGTCGGGTGAGCGATCCGGGAGAGAACGCAGAATTCCGGCGGCTGGCCTTGCAGGCTTTGGCGCAGGCCAGGGCGAACGGCATGGTTTCGCTTCTTCAGTCGGCCGTTAATGACACGACGTTGCGCGGCGGTGCGATCCGCGGCCTGGCGGCGTTTGATGACTCAATGACGCCCCGGGCTATCCTCGGCACTTACGCGAAATTGACGCCGGAAGAGAAGGCCGATGCGGTCAACACGCTTGTCTCGCGCGCGAGTTATGCCGTCGCGCTGCTGGAGGCGGTGAAGCAGAAAATCGTTCCGGTCCGCGACATTTCACCGTTTGCCGCGCGCCAGATCGATGCGCTCAAAGACCCGCGCGCGCAGACGTTGATGACGGAGGTGCTCGGCGAAGTGCGTTCGGTGTCCAAAGACAAAACGGCGGAGATCGCGCGCTACAAAGCGTTTCTCAACACCGACGCGCTCCGGGCGGCCAACCCATCGCGGGGCAGGGCCTTGTTTCAGCGCGCGTGCGCGGCCTGTCATACACTTTTCGGCGAAGGGAGCAGGCTCGCGCCCGAGCTGACCGGCTCACAGCGGTCGAACCTCGACTACATCCTGGAGAACGTCGTGGACCCGAACGCGGTGGTCTGGAACCAATATCGTGCTACCTACTTCGAAACAGTGGATGAGCGCCTGATTACCGGTGTGGTCTTGCGCGAGAATGAAAGCACCGTGACCATTCAAACTCAGACCGGAGTTGTCACGCTCCCGCGTCGGGAGATTACCGCGCGGCCAATGTCCG
>DATEKZ010000654.1:0-2235 GCA_035277185.1 Verrucomicrobiia bacterium | reverse complement strand
GGTGTCCTTCAAGGCATTCAAGCTCGATGACCGGCGGGTCCGCGCCGCACGCGCGAACCTGTGGAACTGCGTGGATCACCTGGAACAACTCGCGCGTCGAACCGGGAAAAAGTTTCACCTCGGCCTCGAACCGGAGCCCCTTTGCTTTCTGGAAACCTCCGACGAAGCGGTCGCTTTCTTCGAGCAACTGCGCGCCGATCGTCCCGGAGATCTGCGGCTCGATGAACATCTCGGGATCAATTACGATTGCTGCCACCTGGGCGTCGAATTCGAATCGCCTTCCGAAGCGATCGGACACCTGCGCCGCTCCGGGATCAGGGTCAGCAAGATTCACTTGAGCAACGCCCTCAAGGTTCATCCCACGCCGGAAGTTCGTGAGGCGTTGAAGTCCTTCGCGGACGACATCTATTTTCACCAAACGATCGAGCGCCTGCCCGACGGCGAGATCATCCGCTACACGGATCTTGACGAAGCGCTGGCCACGCCGTTAACCCGGCAGGCGCAGTTTGCCGTCGAGTGGCGCATCCATTTTCACATCCCGCTTCACAGCAGGCCGACGCCGTTGTTCGACACGACCTCCGACCACATCCTGGGCGTAATGGACCTGTTGAAGGCAAATCCGAACCTGTGCTCGCACATCGAAATGGAGACCTACACGTGGGAAGTCCTGCCGCCCGAATTGAAGAACCGCAACGTCGTGGACCAGCTTGTCGCGGAATACGAATGGACGCTGGCGCGGATGGCCGAGCGTGGAATCAAACCGGTCTGAATGGCGGTGCGGCTGATTGCTTTTTTCCGTCGTCCTGCTTTCCTAAGCGCGCTCAATGCTGCTCACACGTTCACAGACTCAACCGTATTGGCGCACGCTGCTGGTCCTGGGACGCACCTCGAACCTGCCGACCGTCTGGTCCGATTGCCTCGCCGGCTGGCTCTTGGGCGGCGGCGGCGCCGACCTGGCAGGGTTTTTCCTCGTGTGCATCGGCGCCACCTGCCTTTACACGGGCGGCATGTTTCTGAACGACGCGTTCGACGTGGAGTTCGACCGGCGCCATCGTCAGGAACGCCCGATCCCCTCCGGCGCAATTTCAGTGGACGAAGTGTGGCGGTGGGGCTTCGGGTTGCTGGGCGGCGGAACGGTGATTCTGGTGCTGCTCAAACCGACGACCGGTGCCCTGGCTGCGATCCTCCTGTTTTGCATTGTCCTTTACGACGCGATTCACAAGTTGACCGCGTTCGCGCCGGTGCTCATGGCGGCGTGCCGCTTCTTTCTCTACCTGGTTGCCGCCTCCGTGGCGATCAATGGCGTTGCCGGACTGGTGATCTGGAGCGCGCTGGCGCTGGCAGCGTACATCGTCGGACTCAGCTTTCTGGCGCGCACCGAGAGCACGAAAGGCGCCTTGAGCTACTGGCCCTGCTATCTGCTCGCAACGCCCATTGTGCTGGGCCTGATCGTCAACGGGCCCGGCTACCAGGTTCGCGCGCTGGTGGTTTCCCTGGTCGTGGGTCTCTGGGTGAGCCGCTGCCTGACGTTTGCGTTGTGGACCCGCGAACCGAACGTCGGCCGCGCCGTGTCGGGCCTGCTTGCGGGGATCGTGCTCGTGGACCTCCTGGCCGTCGGGGGCGGAACCGTTTGGACCGGTCTCGTCTTTGTGGTGCTGTTCGTGGCGGCGTTGCTGTTTCAGCGGTTCATTCCGGCGACATAGAACACCTTCGCGGATTGCCCTTTTCATAAAACCAGTGTATGAGTGTTCGTCCAACACAGGGTTATGAAACCGGGAGAGCCATGCATCCTTCGCGGTCGATTCCCCGCAGCGTACATTGGAGCTGTAACGCTGATTCTTCGACTTCGTTTAGCCCGATTGCTGTCACTTGCCTGTCTATCGGCTGCCACCGTAGCCGAAGCTTCGTCGTTGCCGGTCATTACTACCCAACCGTACTCCCTGGCTGCGGTTCCGGGAGGCAGCGCGACGTTGAGTGTGACGGCGACGGGACTGGGACCGCTGACCTTTCAGTGGCGGTTCAACGGAACCAACATCAACGGAGCAACCAACGCGACGCTTCCACTGAGCAACGTGCAGCTTTCGGACAAGGGATTCTACTCGGTTCTTACCAGGAACCCAGCGGGATTCGTGGCCAGTGAACCGGCGTACCTCCACCGGCTCCGCCCGGACATCTGTGGCCGATTTGTCCCCTGAGCCCTTCTCCGCCGGCCCTTCGGGCCATCGGCTTTACCAC
>DATEKZ010000653.1:0-7985 GCA_035277185.1 Verrucomicrobiia bacterium | reverse complement strand
TACCGCGTCGCTGGGCATCAGCGCGTTCCTGCTTTCCAGCCAGGCGTCATCCGAGAAATCAACCAATCCTGCGCCGAAGCTCAAGCTTTCCGACGCGCCCGTGTCGCGAGACACGCGGCTGACGACGAGTTTTGCTCCTGTGATCAAGAAAGTGTCACCCAGCGTCGTCAACATCTACAGCACGCGGACGGTCAAAGAGAACCTGCGGATGATGCCGCTCATGGACGATCCCTTCTTCCGCCGTTTCTTCGGCGATGACGAGGGCCCCCGCGACAACCGCCGGCCTCGCAGTCGCCAGGAACAGAGTCTCGGTTCCGGCGTCATCGTTTCCGAGGACGGTTACATCCTGACGAATAATCACGTGGTCGAAGGCGCGGATGAAATCAAAGTGGTGCTCGCCGATGACAAGAAGGAATACGAAGCCAAAATCATCGGGACCGATCCGCAAACGGACATTGCCGTGTTGAAGGTGGAGGATGGAAAGCTTCCCGTCGTCACCATCGCCGACAGCGACAAGCTCGAAGTCGGTGACGTGGTACTGGCCCTCGGCAACCCCTTTGGCGTCGGTCAAACGGTGACGATGGGAATCGTGAGCGCCACCGGACGCGGCGTGGGCATTCTGGGCCAGGAAGGATATGAGGATTTCATCCAGACCGACGCTTCCATCAATCCCGGCAATTCCGGCGGAGCGCTGATGGACGCCGACGGCCGGCTGGTTGGCATCAACACCGCCATTTTGAGCCGCACCGGCGGCAATCAGGGTGTGGGCTTCGCCGTTCCCATCAATCTGGCCCGTTTCGTGATGGACCGGATTATCCGCGACGGGAAGGTATCGCGCGGGCAGTTGGGCGTGGGGATCCAACCGGTGACCCCGGACCTGGCGGAAGAATTCAATCTGCCCGCAGAGCAGAGGGGCGCGTTGATCGGTCAGGTTCTGCCGGAGAGTCCCGCGGAAAAGGCCGGGCTCAAAGAAGGCGACGTCGTCATCGAATTCAACGGCAAGCCGGTAACGGACAGCCGACACTTCCGGTTGATGGTTGCCCAGACCGCCCCCGACACGGAAGTCACTCTCAAGGTCCTTCGGGACAGCAAAGAGAAGTCATTGACAGCAACTTTGGGCGAACTATCCGAAAAAGAATCCGCCAAGGGTCTGCGACGCCCGGCGGAACCTGAATCCTCCCGGGACACCCTCGACGGAGTCGAAGTCAGCGACCTGGACTCCAGGTCGCGCCGGCAATACGACATCCCGGACAACGTGCGGGGCGTAATCGTGACCAACGTCGATCCGGAATCGCCAAGCTACCGCAAAGGCATTCGTCCCGGGGACGTGATTCTGGAGGTCGATCGCAAACCGGTACGCAATGCGGACGATGCCGTAAGATTGGGCAAGAACCTCAACGGCAGTGTGCTCTTGCGCGTCTGGAGAAACGGCGGCACCAGCTACGTTGTCGTGGACAGCGCGCGGCAACGGAAGTAAGCGCCCGTTGCCGCCGGCGACAGCCGCCGGTCGTGCATTCGTTTGGTGCTCCCGCGACCGATCGTGGGGAACCGCATCTTCGACCACGCCGGGACGAATCACCGGGAAAACGCCGAATATCCGCGCAGCTGCAAGGATTTGAGATGCGCCCATCGCGGGGAGGGCATGAAACTCATGGCAAAACTCTCTGGCGAAGTTAGACTCCAGCCAGAGTATGGCCGTTGAGTTTAAGGATTACTACAAGACCCTGGGGGTCGAACGGAACGCCGGCGACGACGAAATTCGCAAAGCCTTCCGCAAACTGGCGCGGCAGTATCATCCGGACGTCGCCAAAGACAAAAAGGTCGCCGAAGAAAAATTCAAAGAGATCAACGAAGCCTACGAAGTCCTTAGCGATCCGGAAAAGCGCAAGAAATACGACGCGCTCGGCGCAGACTGGAAGCATGGCGCCGGCTTTCGTCCCCCGCCGGGTTGGGACCCACGAGGCCGGCGACCCGGATCGCGCGCGCAGCCATTTGATGATTCCGAGTTCCATTTCGGAGGCACTGGCTTCAGCGATTTCTTTGAGCAGTTCTTCGGTTCGATGGGAGGCAACCGCGGCCGCGCCGGTTTTCGCGGCGATGTCGGGGAGTTTTCCCAACGCGGACAGGACGTCGAGGCCGACATTCTGGTCACGCTCGAGGAGGCGTTCCACGGCTCGATCCGGCCGGTGTCACTTCGCCGCGATGTCGCCTGCGAAAGATGCCAGGGCAGTGGTGAACGAAACGGTCGTCCGTGTCCGACCTGCGCTGGCGCCGGCAGCGTTCCAAAAGTCGAAAACTACCAGGTCAAGATTCCCCCCGGCGTGCGTGAAGGCCAGCGCTTGCGGCTTGCCGGCCGCGGCCAGGGGGGCGCGGGCGGCGGACCCGCCGGCGATCTTTACCTGCGCGTGCGACTGGCCAAGCATCCAGACTTCCGCGTCGAGGGGAGCGACTTGTATTACGATCTGGAATTGGCGCCGTGGGAGGCTGTGCTCGGCACGCAGGTGTCCGTTCCGACGCTGGCGGGCGCGGTTAACATCAAAATCCCGCCTGGCTCGCGCACCGGACAGCGAATGCGCATCCGGTCTCAGGGGCTTCCTCAAGGCGGGGGACGCGGCGATCTTTATGTTGTATTGACCATCGAAGTCCCGGACAAAATCAGCGAACGCGAGCGCGCGCTCTGGGAACAATTGGCGCGCGAATCCAGTTTTAATCCGCGCGATTAGCGGGCATAACCGCGCGCCAAGCCTCCCTAATACCTGGCGCCCCGCATTGACGTTGCGCGGCTGGCCTTATTAGATTCCGCTCCAGTGGACGTTTCGCCGGCGCCACGCCGCCGGACTGACCTGTTTCAAATGAACATCGTCGCGAACCTCTTTCGATCTTCTCTAGGGAGAAAATTCATCATGGCCGCGACGGGTTTCGCGTTGTGCCTGTTTGTCATCGGCCATCTGCTCGGCAACCTCCAAATCTTCCTCGGCCGTGAAGCACTCAATGCCTACGGCCACTTCCTCCAATCGAAGCCGGGCTGGGTCTGGACGGTACGGATCGGACTTCTGGTTTTGGTGATGTTGCACATCTGGTCGGCCGTGAAATTGTCTGCTGAGAACAAGGCCGCGCGTCCGATGGGTTACGCCGGCAACCCGGCTCCGCCCGCAGCGAGCTACGCCTCGCGCACGATGCCCATGAGTGGACTCATCATCGCAGCGTTCATCATCTACCACCTGCTGCACTTCACCGTGAAGGTACCGGCAGTTAATCTCGTCAAAGACCCGGAACTCAGGGATTTCAAAACCTTGGTCGATTATCCCTCTGGCTTCGCCCCGGCGGCGCGAGGTCAGGACATTTTCCGGATGATGGTCGCAGGCTTCCGCGTACCGCTCGTATCCGGATTCTACATCCTCGCAATGGCGTTACTTTGCCTTCACCTCAGTCACGGAGTGAGCGCGATGTTCCAGTCGGTCGGACTCAAAAACAAATCCTGCGGGCCGCTGCTCGATAGCATCGCTCGGGCCGCCGCGTTGACGATCTTCCTCGGCTACATTTCCATCCCCGTCGCTGTCCTGGCCGGAATCGTGAAATGATCTCGCCATGAGTCTCGACGCCCGAATTCCTTCCGGCCCGCTCGCCCAGAAGTGGGACAAGCACAAGTTCGAGATCAAGCTGGTCAACCCCGCCAATAAGCGGAAGTTCGACGTCATCGTCGTCGGCACCGGCCTGGCCGGGGCCTCCGCCGGCGCCACGCTGGCCGAACTGGGCTACAACGTAGAATGCTTCTGTTACCAGGATAGTCCGCGGCGCGCCCACAGCATCGCCGCCCAGGGCGGCATCAACGCCGCCAAAAACTACCAGAACGACGGCGACTCGGTTTACCGGCTTTTCTACGATACGATCAAGGGCGGCGATTTCCGCGCGCGCGAAGCGAACGTCTATCGGCTCGCGCAAGTGAGTGTGAACATCATCGACCAGTGCGTCGCGCAAGGCGTTCCTTTTGCCCGCGAATACGGCGGCCTGCTCGACAATCGGTCGTTCGGCGGGGCGCAGGTGTCGCGCACCTTCTACGCGCGCGGACAAACCGGCCAGCAGCTCTTGCTCGGCGCCTATCAGGCGCTCTCGCGTCAAATCGGCCTCGGTACGGTAAAGATGTATCCGCGCACGGAGATGCTCGACCTCGTCGTCGTCGATGGCCATGCCAAGGGCATTGTCGTTCGCGACCTCGTGACCGGCGAAATCTCCCCGCACGCCGCCGATGCGGTGGTGCTCGCGACCGGCGGCTACGGCAATGTCTTCTATCTCTCGACGAACGCCGTCGGCTGCAATGTCACGGCGACGTTCCGCGCGTACAGGAAGGGGGCGGCGTTTGCGAATCCGTGCTACACTCAGATTCACCCGACCTGCATCCCCGTCAGCGGGGATCACCAATCGAAACTCACGCTCATGTCCGAATCCTTGCGCAACGACGGACGAGTCTGGGTGCCGAAGCGAAAAGAAGATTGTGCCAAAGACGCGATCTCAATTCCCGATGCCGACCGCGATTATTACCTCGAACGGAAGTATCCAAGCTACGGCAATCTCGCTCCGCGAGACATTTCCTCGCGCGCGGCGAAAGAGGTCTGCGATGAGGGCCGCGGCGTCGGTCCGGGCGGCCTGGGTGTCTATCTGGACTTCGCCGATGCCATCCGGCGGTCGGGTGAAAACAAAATCCGCGAACGCTACAGCAACCTGTTCGACATGTACGAGCGGATCACCGGCGAGAACGCCTACAAGCAGCCAATGCGCATCTATCCGGCGGTGCATTATACGATGGGCGGGTTGTGGGTCGATTACAACCTGATGTCGAACATCCCGGGGCTGTTCGTGATTGGCGAGGCGAACTTTTCGGATCACGGCGCGAATCGGCTCGGCGCCAGCGCGCTGATGCAGGGCCTGGCCGACGGTTATTTCATCCTGCCTTACACGGTCGGCCACTACTTCGCCTCGAACAAGCCGTTCAAACCTTCGACGAGTCATCCCGAGTTCAGGAAGGTTGAAGAGGAGCTCAAGGCGACCCTCAACAAGTTGCTTTCGACCAAGGGCAGGCGGACGGTCCGCTCGTTTCATCGGGAACTGGGCAGACTGCTTTGGGACCACTGCGGTATGGCCCGCACCAGAGAAAGCCTCGCTCACGCGCTGAAGCGGATTCCCGAACTGCGCGAAGAATTCTGGCAAAACGTCCATGTGACCGGGGAGAACGGCGAACTCAACCAGTTGCTCGAACACGCCGGACGTGTCGCCGACTTCCTGGAGTTTGCCGAACTGCTCTGCCTCGACGCGCTGACCCGCGACGAATCGTGTGGCGGGCATTTTCGCGTCGAGCACCAGCACGAGGACGGCGAAGCGAAACGCGACGACGCGAACTTCTCGCATGTCAGCGCCTGGGAATATCGGGGGATGGGCAAACAGCCCGTGATGCATAAGGAGCCGCTGGTGTATGAGGAGGTCCACATGACCACGCGCAGCTATCGATAGACTGTTCCACCCAATGCCTTATCCGCGCATGAATTTGACCCTGAAAGTCTGGCGGCAGAAAAACGCGAACGATCCCGGCCGCTTCGAGACCTACCAGGCCCGGGACATCGTCGCGGATATGTCGTTCCTCGAAATGCTCGACGTGGTGAACGAGGAACTCATCGGCAAAGGCGCGGAACCGATCGCCTTCGATTCCGATTGTCGCGAGGGAATCTGCGGGACCTGTTCGCTCGTCATCAACGGGGTCCCCCATGGCGGCCAGAAAGCGACCACCGCCTGCCAGCTTCACATGCGGCATTTCAAAGACGGCGATACGATCACCATCGAGCCATGGCGCGCCCGGTCGTTTCCGGTCTTGAAAGACCTGATCGCGGACCGCGTGGCCTTCGACCGGATCATACAGGCCGGAGGTTTTGTATCCGTCCGGACAGGCGGCGTCCCGGACGCGAACGCGATTCCGATTCCTAAACCCGACGCCGAACTCGCAATGGACGCCGCGCAGTGCATCGGCTGCGGCGCGTGCGTGGCGGCCTGCAAGAACGCGAGCGCGATGCTTTTCGTCGCCGCGAAGGTTTCTCACCTGGCCCTGCTACCGCAGGGCAAAGTCGAAAAGGACCGCCGTGTTTTGAACATGGTGAAGGCGATGGACGAAGCCGGGTTCGGCAATTGCACCGTCACCGGCTCTTGCGAAGCCGTTTGCCCCAAGGAGATCAGTCTCGACTTCATCGCCCGCATGAATCGGGATTACGCGATCGCCTTGTTGAAGCGGAAATAGCTTGTCTCCCTCCGCTGTCCGCTCCGCCTTCGACGGAACGCCGGACGCCCCCGGCGCCGGCCTGACTCAAACCTGGAACCTCACGCCGGATAAATGGACACGATCCGGCTGTCACCACGCAGCAATCGCCTGCCGCGAGTCTCTGGACAACAAGTCTCTGCGGATTCTGGTTTGGTTTGTGCTGAAACGAGTTTTTGCAAAAATGCCGCGCGACTCGCCGTTCCGCGCGCGAAGCAACCCTGGCTTATGGAAATTAAAGTCAAATGCGTTTGCGGCAGCAGTTATTCCTTTGAAGAGATTCCGGTCAACGGACGGCTCGCCTTCCCCGTGTCCTGCACCAATTGTGGCGCCGATGGCACGGCCAGCGCCAACAACTTCATCGCACGGACCCTCGCCGGCGAGTTTGAGGCGCCTCAAAAACCGAAGGGCGGTTTCAGCCTGCTCGGGTTTCGACGCAACAAAGCTGAATTCGAAGAGACGGGCAGCGTCGCCGCCTCCCACGCTGCTGACGAGAGCGGTGACGAGACTTCGCGCGCCCGGATAACCCTGGCCATGCTCGGCGCGATCGCCGTGGGTGGCGTCGGCGCCTGGGGCTGGCTTCAATTGGCCAAGGCCACCGGGTTCGAATTTGGCTTTGCGGCCTGGGCTATCGGCGGACTGGTGGGATACGCCTCACGGCTGTTCGCGCCGCGAGGTCATTACTGGCTCGGTCCCACCGCCGCGCTGGCGGCGTTTCTGTCGATCGGCGGAGGACAGGTGCTCGTCAGGAAATGGCTCGTGGACGAAGAGGTTCACAAAGCGCTGCCGCTCGCTTACGAAGAAACCCGCGAGTACGCGAAAGCGGCGGTCGAAGCGGAATCCGGCGACGAACTTCGCGAGTGTCTGGCGCGATACCGAATTCCCTTGAGGCGTGACGGAGGCCAGAACACGGCCGCGGCCTCCGGCGGCAATGGCCCGTTGTTCCAGCTCGGCTGGAGGCTGTATGGGGTCTTCGACCAGGCGCCGGGATCTACGCCCACGTTCAAACAACTGATCGAGGCTTCCAACCCAAGGAACATAACCGACGAAGACCTCGCTCTTTTCCAAAGCCGGGAGCTGCCGAATCTTAAAGCCTTTCTGAACGGGAAACCGTCGGAGGAGGAATACAAATCGACCCTCAAGGCGATGATCTACGCAAAGATCTCCTTTAACGACCTGGTGACGCAGTCCATCGGCCCCTACTCGCTCCTTTGGCTGGCGCTGGGACTATACACCGCCTACAAGCTGGCGAGGAATGCCGGATTGAGCTACTGAGTCCGCAGTCCCGACCGGAGAAAACAAACTGCGCCAGCACAGGCTCAGCCGTTTTACGGGCTTTTCGTCCGCCCTGACGCAGTTTGCATTGGGCGACGGCTCATCGCTTCAAGAGGCCGTCGCTTTCGAGGGAAGCCACCAGGTCCTTCTCGGCCAGCACCCAATCCTCCAGTGTCAGCGGACACTCCGGTAATTTCTCCCGATAGAGTTCCAGGGCGTGCTGCCGCACCATGCCCCGGGTAATGCCCGGCGTGAACGGCTCTGGCTGCTCCACCGGCTTGGCTATTCTCTGTTTCATCGCCTGCTCCTGTCCGGTTTCTGAAAATAACGTAGGCTGAAACTCCAGGCTTTCAACCCACCTCCTGTGAAAAGTTATTCACTTTCTTCACGAATGAACTATCCGCCGAAGCTT
>DATEKZ010000652.1:0-2936 GCA_035277185.1 Verrucomicrobiia bacterium | reverse complement strand
GGAATGCTTTCAATAATGGTGCGCATCCCTATTTTAAATAGCCAATGTATTTACTTTGTACATTCAAAAATGATGCCAATACACACAGACTCCTTAATTCAATGGCAGTGGGGCCGGGGTGAGGGCGAGCGGAGATCGACTGGATTGAGTGCGGCCGCGTTGATGCAGGGATCTGAACAACACCCAACATGCCTGCGAGAGCGGAGTTATCCGTGTGCTCCACTTCACGGCTTTGTCGCGGACGCTTCATTTCGCGGGGATCGAGTTGTCTTCGAGCCCGACGACATCCTCAACGCGACCGAACCGCCGTTCCTTCGCCGCCTCGACCAGATGGTAGATCGTGGGAATGACAATCAGCGTCAGCAGGGTGGAAGAGGTCAGCCCAAACATGACGGTCAAAGCCATGGGAGCGCGGATTTCGGCGCCGTCACCCAGGCCGAACGCCATTGGAATCAAGCCCAGAACGGTGGTGGCTGTGGTCATCAGAATCGGCCGTAGTCGAATGGCTCCCGCCTGGATGATCGCTTCACGCAGCGACAGGCCCCGGGTTCGGAGTGTGTTGGTATAATCGACCAACACAATGGCGTTGTTGACCACGATACCGCCCAGGATGATGAGGCCAAGAAACACGACGACCGAGACGCTCACGTTCATCAGTTTGAGCCCGACGGCGGCGCCAAAGAACGCCAGGGGAACCGTGATCATGATGATCAGCGGCTGAAGCAGCGATTCGAATTGCGCCGCCATAATGACGTAAACCAGGAACAGACTCAGACCGAGGGCAAGATAAAGGCTTCCCTGGCTTCGTTCCCACTCCTCGTTCTGGCCGGTGATGTAAAACTTCATGTCGGGCGGCCATTGAATCTGCCCGCCGAGGGCCGACCGGATTTGCTTCACCGCGCCACCCAACGAGCCGGACGCGATGTTGGCCTGGATCAAGGCCACGCGCTGGCCGTCCACGCGGCGGATTTCGCTGGGTCCTTCGCCGATCTTCAGGTCGGCAACGGCGGACAGTGGAATCGGCTGCTCTCCGCCCGGGTTGACCGCCAGCCGCCCGACGTCCTCGACGTTTTCGCGCGCCGGCTCGTCCAGCCGCGCGACGATCGGAATGCGCCGGTCTTTCATGTTGAAGCGGGTTGCCTCGAATCCCTTGACCATGTCACGCACTTGTTTCGCCACGGTCGCGATGTTCAGGTTGTAGGTCGCGAGTTTGTCGCGGTGATACGTGACCTGGATTTCCGGCGCCCCACTGCGCAAGGTGGCTTCCACATCCGCGAGCGCCGGCAATTGGGCCATTATCCCCTCCGCTTGCTTCGACAACCTCTTCAGTTTCGCGAGGTCGTCGCCTTCGATTTCCACCACGATGGGCGTCTTGGAACTGAACAACACCGGGCGCACGACGCGCAACTGCGCGTCCGGGATGCGGTCGAAATAGGCCCGCAGCCGCCGAATGACCCGTTCTTCAGTGACCGGATCGGCGCCGGAAGCGAGAACCACTTTGAACCGGGCGGAATGTTCGCCTTCATCCGAGCGCTTGATGTTCGTGGCGTCGAAACCAAAAGTAACAATCAGGCCGCGAATATCCTCCCGGTTGGCCAGGATCGTTTTCTCAACTTCCTCGAAGGAGGCGACGGTTTTCTCCAGCGGCGTTCCCACGGGGAGGTTGACTTCAAACGTGAATTCGCCCTGGTGAACCTCCGGCAGCAGTTCGGTGCCGAGGCGGCGTCCCGCTTCCCAGGTAATCCAGCCGCACGCCACCACGCACGCAAGCATGAGCGCCGAATGGTTCAGCGACCAGTTGATTGCGCGCGGGTACGCCCGCCCCAGACGTTCGAGAAACGCGCCGCTCACCCGCACGATGGGCGCGAGGATCACTTTGCTGATGCCGGCCCCGGCGGGCCTCAGCAGACGGCCGAGCAGCCACAGGGCGCCTGCAACGATCAACAGAAGGAGCTTGCCGATCAGTTCCAATACGAACGCGACGGCGAGACGAACGACAAACCAGGGCATGGCAAAATAAAGGAGCGGTTTGCGCGTGGCGCGGCGTTTTTCGGTGAAGTCGATCCAGCTCGAGAACGAGCGCAAAGGCCTCGCCCCGCCGCCTTCCTGCCGCGCATTCAGCTTTTGGCGACTGGCCAGCATGGGAATGAAGTAAATGGCGACCAGAAGGGATGCGATTTGCGAGATCACCACCGCCCAGCCCAGATCGCCGAACGCCTGTCCGGCAATGCCTTCCACGAACACAATGGGAAAGAAGACCGCCACGGTCGTCAGCGTCGAGGCGATGACCGCGCCCTTGACCTCTTGTGTCCCGCGCACGGCGGCGGTCACGATATCGTCCCCCTCCTCTCGACAGCGGAAAACCGATTCCAGCACGACGATGGAACAATCAACGAGATTGCCGATGCCCAGCGCCAGCCCGCCGAGCGACATGATATTGAGCGTCACGCCCAGCAGGTTCAGCGGGGCGAACGTGATCAGCAGCGAGAGGGGTATCGTCAGACTGATGATCAACGTCGTCTTCACGTCGGTCAGGAACAGATACAAAACGGCAATCGCCAGGAGTCCGCCGTAGAGCGCGGTGTCGCGAACCTCGTTGATGCTGCTTTCGATGAACTTGGATCGGTCGGCGGCGATTTCGAGCTTCGCGCCTTCTTCCTTGTAGAGCCGTTGCGCAATGCCTTCGTTTCGCCGGCCCATCCCCGGCGGACCGGCTTGCGGCTTCTTTTCGTCTTTCGGCTCCTTCGTGATCGTTCCCACCGCGGCAGTAATTGCTTTGGCCACCGCGACCATGTTTGCATCCGCTTCCTTGTAGATGTCGATCTGAACACTCTCGGCGCCATCGGTCCGGGTCATGATCTCGCGCTCCTTGTGCGTTCGGACCACGCGGCCAAGGTCCTTCATGCGCACGTTGCGATCTTCGATCCGCGTCACGA
>DATEKZ010000651.1:0-3810 GCA_035277185.1 Verrucomicrobiia bacterium | reverse complement strand
GTGATCGTACACCTTGCCGTCGTAAACCAGCGTCCCGCTCCAGAGGTAAAGATCCCCGCCGTAGCGGCTGAACCAGGTCGCGTCCGCCACCAGGTCGCTGCGAGAAATGAGGTGAAGGGTGGGCAGCCGGCGCATGACGTTTGTATCGAAGTTCAAAACCGGCGTGACTCCCGGACGCACCGCCCCGCTCCAGGCGGGCACGCCGTCATAGACGAAATAGGCAAAATTGGGTTGCGGATCGTCCGCATAAGGGACCGTCAACGTGCGTCCGCCGGTGTCGGCCACCATGATTCTATAACGAACGAGCCGGCGATGGACTTGCAGTGACGCCGGCATGGTTGCGCTGTACACGCTGTCCCCTGAAAGCGCGTCGCCGTCCAGTCCTGCGTCGTTCATGGGAACGGGCGTCCAATCGCTCGCAAACCCGGGATCAGTCAGTTCAATGTAGCTGCCCGGATCAACGAGTTGGTACTGCAGCGTGACATCGCCAACGCCGTCCGGATCCGTGACCCTGGCGGTAACCAGCACCGGCTGAGCGGATCCGGGCTCATTCGGACTGTGGTCCACTTGACGGATCTGAGGTGGAAGATTCGTGGCATACACCGAATTGATCGCGCCGGGTGTCGGTCCGCGATTGGCGGGGCCGGTTTGTGACAGCAAACGCGAGTCAAAATAGAAATCGCTGCTTGCGCCCAGGCTTGAATTTGCAGCCTGGACGGCAATGACGTTCGTGCCGCTCACCAGATAACTCCGCGGTGAATTCAGAACGAACGTGTTGTAGGAGCCATCTTCCAGGGCCGTCCCGGCGCTGCCGTCAAAAGCAACCTCGTCCGCGGACATGTTCGGATTGAGAACGTTCGTGCCGTTGATCCACACCTTAAAACCGTCGTCATATAACGCTTCAAGGATCAGACTGGTAATGGCCGATGGATCATTGACCACAAACTTTGAGCGCAAAAACACCGTCGTGTAGTTGGATCGCATGTCGCCCAGAAATGTCCCCATCGGAATGGACGGATCATAACCGATCGGCATCGCTCCACTGGACCAGCCGGAGTCGTCGAAGTTGCCCTGCCGCCACGCGCTGCCGGGTGACGACGCTTCACTCCAGCCTTTGAAGTATTTCCATGTCGAACCGCCGGCGATGAGGGTCTGGGTTTGTTGAACAGGGTTGCCCGCAACAGAGGCGCGCCAGCTGCCGCCGAGATTGTTGTCGAAACCCGGATTGACCAGCTCGATGGAATAGCCCGGCGGATCGCCCACCGTCGGCCAGGGAAAACCGAGTTGATAGTCAACCTCGTCCTCTACCCCGCCCGAAGCGTTCCGCAGGACAATTCTTTCGCCATCATTGTCGAGGTTACCGATCCAGGGTCCCAGTGCCGCAGCGCCAAACTTTCCTTGAACCGTTGCCGGGCTTTGCGCCACGACTGCATAAGCACCCGGTCCGATCGACGTGCCGTTCGGGAAGGTGTATTGAATGCCGTCGGAAAAGTTCCAGCCTGACAGGTCCACTGCGCTGGTTCCGGCATTGTAAAGCTCGATGAACTCCGCCGGTTCTGTCTTTACGTCCGGATCGTAGTGGATCTCATTGATAACGACTTGAGCCAGCGCGCTTGAGCTTGAAACTCCAAGACAGAATAGTCCACAGGCCGACAACAACTCTCCGATCCTTCTTACGTAATGCACAATGGCGTGGCGCACAGTAACTTCTTCGCTTTCACGAGGCAAGCAGCAGACGCGCATAACCGTTCGGGTTCGAATTGACCTCCTGAACTCAGCAAAAGGCGAGCCGTCCTGTCTTCGAACGGCTCAAATCCTTGTATCGTCGGACGCGGCTCAGCAGTGGAATGAACCGATCTCAATCGAAACGTTTCTAACTGTCAGCTTGACAACAGCCTGCAACTGGCGGACAATTCGGCAACTCCACCACCCGCGCCCGGAGTGACGCGAGCGGCGTGGGTTGCTTTTTTATGCTGACGATCTACGGTTCAAAGCAACGCTTCTGCGACGGGATTTCACGACGCAATTTTCTCAAGATTGGCGCCCTCGGTTTGGGGGGCCTCACCTTGCCCCAATTGCTCCAGGCCGAGTCGTCGTCGGGTATCCGCCGTTCGCACAAGGCCGTCATTATGGTCTTCCTGCCCGGCGGCCCGTCGCATCAGGACATGTTCGATCTCAAAATGGATGCGCCGTCGGAAATCCGCGGGGAGTTCAAACCGATTCCCACGAACGTCACGGGCATCGAGATCTGTGAACACTTGCCGCTCATCGCCAAACTGGCCGATAAATACACGATCATTCGCTCGATGGTTGGCGCCGAGGACCGGCACGACGCCGTCCAATGCCTGACCGGCCGGCTGGCCCGCAATCCGCCCCCCGGTGGCTGGCCCTGCCTCGGCTCGGTACTCTCGAAGCTCTACGGCGCGACGGACAAATCCATCCCTCCGTTCGTGGGTCTCGCCCCCAAGATGGGTCACATGGAATGGGCGGACAACGGCGTGCCCGGTTTCCTCGGCGTGGGACACGCGCCGTTCCAACCGAACAAAGGCGCGGGGAAGGACGACATGGTCCTCAATGGCATCACACTGGACCGGCTCGAGGATCGCAAAGCATTGCTTGCCGGCTTCGATAGATTCCGCCGTGACGTTGACGCCAGTGGCATGATGGCGGGTCTGGACGCTTTCAACGAACAGGCCTTCGGCATCCTGACTTCGAGCAAACTCCTTGAGGCCCTCGATCTCGAAAAGGAGGACAAGACAACTCGTGATCGCTATGGCAAGGGTGATCCAAAAAATCGCGACGACGGCGGACCGAAGTTGATGGAACACATGCTGATTGCCCGCCGGCTCGTCGAAGCGGGCGCGCGCTGCGTAACGCTCGCTTTCAGCCGCTGGGATCATCACGGCGACAACTTCGGCGCGCTGCGCCAGGATCTCCCATTGCTCGATCAGGGATTGAGCGCGCTCCTCGAGGATTTGCACCAACGCGGGCTCGATAAAGACGTTTCCGTCGTTGTCTGGGGCGAGTTCGGCCGCACGCCGACAATCAACAAAGACGGCGGGCGCGACCACTGGCCCCGCGTGAGTTGCGCCATGCTTGCCGGTGGTGGGATGAAGCACGGACAGGTCATCGGCTCCACGGACCGACTTGGCGGCGAAGCGAAAGATCGCCCCGTCCAGTTCGGCGAAGTGTTCGCGACCCTTTACCACGCTCTCGGCATCGACGTGAACAAGGCGACGATCGACGATCTGGCGGGCCGGCCGCAGTATCTGGTGGATAACGGGCTGCAACCGATGAAGGAGTTGATCGGTTGAGATCGTGGGCCGTATGCTGACCCTGCTCAGCTTGTCGGCGGACCACGACTGTGGATTAACCTGCCCACACGATTGCTTCCCCCGCTCTGTGACCGCAACGCCGTCAGCTGGCGCTCCCGTGAGGGCGCGAACCTTCACACGCCGCCCGGGTCGCGCGTGGGTGGCAACAGGTGCCGCTCTCCTGATGCTTGGGGCGCCACCCGGTTTCGCCCTGGATTCGCCCTCGTCACCAGCCGGAGCCACGAACCTTCACATCGAGTTTCAAAACGGCGATGAAGCGCCGGCCGTCAAGCCGCTCGTTCTGCGCGGAAAGGATGCGAAGCAGCAGTTGCTCGTCACCGCGAAACCGACCGGCGGCGCGCCACGCGATTTCACGAGGAAAGTCGTTTATTCAGTCACTCCCGCGAACGTCGTCAGGATCGACAAGATCGGCACAGTCATCCCGCTGGGCGATGGCACCGCGACTATCACGGCCAAAGGGCCCAATGATTTGACC
>DATEKZ010000650.1:0-4925 GCA_035277185.1 Verrucomicrobiia bacterium | reverse complement strand
ATGCTCCGTTTGCCCCGATAAGCCTTGAACGCGCAATCGAATACCGCCAGATGCTCGGGCTTCAGGCCGCTGCTGATCTTCATGCCGTTCTCTTCCACGTCTTCAATGGTGTCGAACTTTTCGATATGTGCGACGATGTTCTCGAGCTCTTTCGCGCTGTAGCCGAGCCGTTGGAGGGCCTGCGGCACCGTGCGATTGACGATCTTCAACATGCCTCCGCCGGCAAGAAGTTTGTATTTCACCAGCGCAATGTCGGGCTCCACACCGGTGGTGTCGCAGTCCATGAGAAAGGCAATCGTGCCGGTCGGTGCCAGCACGGTCACCTGGGCGTTGCGATAGCCCTGTTTCCTCCCGGCGGTGAGCGCCCGGTCCCAGCATTTGCGGGCTTCCTCCTTGAGATAGTTGAACTCCTGGCTCGGATGGATTTCCTCCACGGCCTCGCGGTGGAGCTGGACGACGCCGAGCATGGATTCGACGTTGTCCTTCTTCAGCGGTTTGTCCACGTGCGCGCAACGCGCGTCGTGATAGCCCTTGAAGGGGCCCATCGTTCCGGCGATTTCAGACGACTGCTCGTAGGCGTGGCCGGTCATGATGGCGGTGATGGCGCCGGCGAGGGCGCGGCCTCCGTCCGAATCATAGGGAAGGCCGTAACTCATGATGAGCGAGCCGAGATTCGCATAGCCGAGGCCGAGCGTGCGGTAAATGTGGGAATTCTCGGCAATCGGTTTGGTGGGATAGCTGGCGTTATCGACGAGGATTTCCTGCGCCGTAATGAAAATGCGCACGGCGGCTTTGAATCGCGCGACATCGAACCTGCCGTCCTCCCGTTTGAACTTCATCAGGTTCAACGACGCCAGGTTGCAAGCGGTGTTGTTGAGGAAGACGTATTCGGAGCACGGGTTGGTGGAATGAATCGGCTCCGTGCCTTTGCAGGTGTGCCACTTCTGAATCGCGCCGTCATACTGCAGGCCCGGATCTCCGCAAATCCACGTGCCTTCGGCGATCTTGTTCAATAGCGTCGAGGCGTCCTTCTTGTGAAGCGGTTTGCCGGTCGTGACGGTGCGCGTCCACCATTCCCGGCCGTCGAGAGCCGCCTGCATGAATTCATCACTGACGCGGACGGACAGGTTTTCGTTCTGATACATCACGCTGCCGTAAGCGTCGCCGTTGTAGGAGCCGTCGTACCCCTGCTCGATCAGCGCCCAGGCCTTCTTCTCTTCCTTCTGTTTGGCGTCGATGAACTCCTCGATGTCGCCGTGCCAGTCGCGCAGCGTGTTCATCTTCGCCGCGCGGCGCGTCTTGCCGCCGGACTTCACGACGTTGGCGACCTGATCGTAAACCTTGAGGAAGGAGAGCGGACCGCTGGGACGACCGCCGCCGCTCAGCTTTTCCTTGCTCGACCGGATCGGGGAAAGATCGGTGCCGGTACCGGAGCCATATTTGAAGAGCATCGCCTCGCTGTAGGCCAGGCGCATGATGTCTTCCATGTTGTCATCGACCGACTGAATGAAGCAGGCGCTTCCCTGCGGATATTCGTATTGGGTCGAAGCGCGCTCGGCTTCGCCCGCTTTGCGGTTGTAGTACCAGTTGCCTTTCGCCGAGCTTTTGCCGACGCCGTATTGATGGTAAAGGCCGACGTTGAACCAGACCGGTGAATTGAACGCGCCATATTGGTTCACACAGAGCCAGGTCAGTTCGTCGCAGAACACCTCGCCGTCCGCCTTGCTGAAGTAGCCGTCTTTGATGCCCCAGTCGGCAATCGTCCGGCAAACGCGATGGATGAGCTGTTTCACCGAAGTCTCCCGTTCGGACGTGTGTTGCTCGCCGTAAAAATACTTGGAGACGACGACCTTTGTGGCGAGCACCGACCAGGGCTTGGGCACCTCGACATTTTCTTGTTTGAAAATCACCTTGCCGCTGTCGTCGGTGATCTCGGCCGTGCGGTTGTCCCATTCGAGCTGGTCGAACGGATTGACTCTCGAGTCGCTGAAAACGCGTTCGATGCGGAGCGTCCTCGGCTCGGAAGGGGTGCGGGTTGAACGGCTCAACCGGCTGGATTTTGCGCCAGAACGGCGGTGGCTTTTGGCAGGAGGGGGGGACATTACTTCATCGCGTGCATCAATCATGGCTGATACGGGTTGGTTAAGGCTTTCGGTTAATACCTTTTCCAAATCTCAAACGACCAGGTGCGATTCAGAAAAGCACGAACTGACCACTGCATTCTCGACAAAACTTCGGGCCGACTCGGGGTTAAAACCCCATTTGTTGGGCAGCAGGCAGCACGGTAGCACTACAGATTGTGGGTGCAAGGAATTTTTTCCAAAAAGTTACGACAACGTTATTCGCCTTGGAAAATGGCCTCAAACAGTTGGACGGAGGTCGGTTTTACGAGTTATTCCCAGCGGCGAATAACTCAAAAAAACACGTCCAATCGGTCACCTCCGACCAGGCAATCAGCGGCCTCTCCGATTTTCCGCGCCTTGACAACGTCGGGCGAAGGGCGGCTTTGCCGGGCGGCGTTTGGGGGTCCTTTTGACTGGTTCGATGGTCTTGGGCCGGGGCTTCGGCACCAGCACAATCGGGCAGCCTTCGTAGCCAAACGCGCGCCGCATCTCGCCGACCAGGTATTTCCGATAAGCCTCCGAGAAAAGCTCGTCGCGGTTGACAAACAACAGAAACGTCGGCGGCGTCTGTCTCACTTGCGTGGCGTAAAAAAACTTCAACCGATGCCCCCGCGAACTGACGGGTTGTCGGCGCTCAATCACGTCTTGCAACGTGCGGTTCAGGATCGCCGTCGGGATTTTTTGCTGCAACTGGGCTGCCACATAACGAACGGCTTCGAGCAACCGGTCCAGGTGAAAACCCGACTTCGCGGACGTGAAAATGACCGGCGCGAAATCGAGGAAGAACAGGTATTCCTGCACCCATTGGCCGAATTCCGCGAGAGTCGTCATCATCTTGAGGCCGTCGCCGCGCCTGACTTTTCTGTTGCGGCGCGCGATTTCTTCCTCGCGCGCCTCTCTCACGACTTCTTCAACGAGGTCCCACTTGTTGACGACTACGACACACGCTTTTCTTTCCTCCAGAATCTTGCCGCCGATTTTTTTGTCCTGCTCGAGGATGCCCGATTCCGCGTCGAGGACAAACACGGCGATGTCGCAACGGGCGATGGAATCTTCCGAGCGTTTGACGCTGAAGAACTCGATCGAGTCGGCAAGGCGGCGGTGTTTGCGAATTCCGGCGGTGTCAATCAGGAGGTACTTCTGGCGCACGCCTTCGGCCTCAACCTCAAACGGCACATCGATGGCGTCACGGGTTGTGCCGGGGATCGGGGTCACGATGACGCGATCCGAACGGGTGAGCGCATTAATGAGCGATGATTTGCCCACGTTGGGCCGCCCGACGATGGCAAGTTTCAGCGGCCCGTGATGCGTGATGCGTGATGCGTGGTCCGTCGTGTCCGGCTCCGGTGATCGGCCACTGACCACGGACAACGGACCACTGACAACGGACGGCAGCAAAGCGATTGCCGCATTCATCAGCGCTTCGATGCCCAATCCGTGAATCGCAGTGACGGGAAATATCTGTTCAAATCCAAGCGCGGTGAATTCCGTTGCCCCCTGCTCAGCCTTGTCGTTGTCCACCTTGTTGACGGCCACGAGCACCGGTTTGCCCGACGTCCGCAGTCGCCGGGCCACTTCGCGATCCAGCGGCACAACGCCTTCCTGCACGTTGACCACCAGGATCATGACGTGCGCGGCTTCGATGGCAATCTGCACCTGATCGAAGGCCGCCTGCGCAATGACGTCACTGGCCTTCTCTCCGCGCAACAGGCCGATGCCTCCGGTGTCCACGAGGGTGAACGCCCGTCCGCCCCATTCCGCCTCGGCGCTCACGCGATCACGGGTCACGCCCGGCTGGTCGTGCACGATGGCGATCCGCCGTCCGACGATGCGGTTGAACAGCGCGGATTTCCCGACGTTGGGCCGTCCGACGATGGCGATCAGTCCTGACATGGCACCAGCATGGAGCACGCGTCCGGCGGCGGAAAGTGAAAACGCCGCGCTGACGAGGAAGGGCGCATCTCGAAATCTTGCAGACGCGTGGACAATCGGCCGCTTCCTTCCCCCCTCACCCCCGGGGAGAGGGAGCGACGATGCCCGGCCTTCTGCTGGCGAGCGTCTTGAGTTCTCGAATGCCGCTTCGGCTGTTCCCTCTCCTTGGGGAGAGGGTCAGGGTGAGGGGAAACGTAACGCAGCCAACTGCAGGGTTGCCAATAAAGTGATAGGCTCCTTCGGTCGTTGCCGTGAGAAAAAAGTCGTTGTGCGCGCGCCGTGAAACGCCATTATCTGAGAATCCATGAACGACCAACCCGTCCCTCCCCAAAAAACCAAAGGCCGCGGCTGTTTTTTCTATGGCTGTCTGACGATGGTCATTCTGTTCCTCGTCGTGGCCATCGGCGGCTATTTCGCCGTGCGCGCCGCGGTGAATTCCTTCGTCGCCAAATATACGGACACCAAACCGATGGAGCTGCCGAAAGTGGAGTTATCGAAGACGGAAATGGAGGAGCTCGACAAGCGCCTGGCGACCTTCAAGGAGGGAGTCGAAGCCGACAAGTCCGTGTCGGCCCTGGCGCTCAGCGCCGACGAAATCAACGCCCTCATTCAAAGGAACGCCGAAGCGAAGAATAAGTTTTCCATTGGTTTCGAAGACGATCAGGTCAAAGGGAAAATCAGTCTCCCGCTTGGCGAGTTGAAAATACCGATCATCGGCCGGTGGCTGAAGGGGCGGTATTTGAACGGCACGGCCGGTCTGAAGCCGACGCTGCAGAACGGCGTGTTGATCGTGACCCTTCAGTCGGTGGAGGTCAATGGGCAGACGATCCCCGCCGACATCCTGGCAGGCTTGAAGAATCGCAACCTGGC
>DATEKZ010000649.1:0-5265 GCA_035277185.1 Verrucomicrobiia bacterium | reverse complement strand
CGTGTCGATGCAATCGTCCTGCAAGAGCGGGATGGCCACGCCGGGAACGGCGGCAGCCTCCATGTACGGAAAGGCTCGCTCCAGCACACTCAAGCAACTGACCCCGACGATGGCTTCGATCTTTCCAGTCTGAATCAGCGACATCACAATCGCTGAACCTTCGGCGACCAGCACCGCGTAACCGAGACGTTCGGCTTCCGTTTGCAGGTCCTGGATCGAGCAAAGGCCGCATTGCTTGCAGAGCAGGCCGAACTCATCGAACGGCGCCGGGCATTTGCTTTCCACGCGCAGGCATTTGGGCAGAAGCAGCAGCCGCCGTTCGTACGGCACCGTCGCCAGTGTCTCGCGCCACAGCTCGTTGTTGATCAACACACCGACGTAATCGCGATAGATCGGGTCGCATTTCAGGATGCCAATCACACGATCGGCGTGGACTTTGAGTTCCTCGACCGGCAAAGGCGGGACGGGGCTGTGCTCGGCAACGTAGTTGCGTACCACCTGCAGGACGTTGTTCCGTTGAATCGGTGTCTGCGGGATGTTTGCTTTGGGCGGACGGAAGCGCTGCACGGGCACCGGTCGCGGGATGACGAGAGGAGGGCTTTGCATAACTCAGTGTGTTCGACGTTCCATCAGACCTTCTATTTCGCAACGGCTTCGCCGCACGCCGTATTATTGGCTGCGGACCGTTCCGGGTCCAGACTCGATTTCAGAATCCGGGCCCTTTCTGCGCTGTTGTGGTTCACCTGCCGATACGCTCCAAAATCACTGAACCAGTATTTCTTCGCCAGGCGATACATCCAGTGCTTCTCAGGTACTTCCTGCCCGGGCAACCATTGGCTGAATCGCGGTTGCATCGTCTCCAGTTCGGCCATCGCCGTGCCTCGGGCGGTTGTGTCGCGCGCGCCATGTCTGACGACGAGTTCCTTCACCAGGTCCGGCCGCTCCAGAACGACGCAACCTCGCGTCGCCTTCGCGGAAAGATCCCGGAAATCGCGGAGGAAAGCCGAGTCGCGCATCGTCTCAAACACACCGCGGGAATCGCGAATGTTTTCAACCGCGAACTGAATGATCGGACACGGTTCGATATCGCCGCGCGGGCTGATGTGATGGCTGATGCCGGTGCTCATCGGACAAAGCGCCTGGCCGTCGTGGTCGTAGTAGGCGTCAATAATGGCGATGGGCATCTTCGCGCGCATCTCAACGACGAACCGGCGCACGCGCACCAGTTGATCCGGACGCAGCGCAAGCTGTGGATTCATCTTCGGTCCGACCGGGCGAAAGGTGTGATACCAGACGTAATGCACGCCGCGATCGATCAGCTCCTGCAGCCATTCCTCCGTGAGCAACTCGTCGATGTTCGACTGGCAAACGCTGGTGGCCACACCGGTGAGAAGCCCGGCGCGCAGACTATGTTCCAAGCCGCGCATCGTCCTGTTGAAAACTTCCTTCTTGCCCCGGCGCTCGTCACTGACGATTTCACGTCCTTCAATGCTGATGAGCGGCGTGGCATTGCCAAGCTGACGCAGGCGCTCGGCAACCGTCCCGGTGATGAACTGGCCGTTGGTAAAAATCTGGAAGTAACAATCCGGATGTGCTGTCAGGAGTTCCATCAACTCCGGGTGCATGAACGGCTCGCCGCCAAGAATGCCGAAGAAGGCATTCCCGTGCCGTTTCGCGTCAGTGATCGTTCGATTCAGCGTGTCGAAATCGATGGCGTCCTTTTCCTCGACATCCACCCAGCAACCCTGGCAGCGGAGGTTGCACGAATTGATGATGGAGAGATAGAGAAAGGGCGGGAAGTACTCGCCGCGCTTGATTCGTCGCTTGAATTTCTCCACCGACCACATCCCCTTCACGCCGAAGTTCCAGGCGAACTTCCGCAGGCAGCGCTTGTCAGCGGAGCGCAAGGTGCGAAAGGCGAGGGAGGCAAACATCCGGCGCAAGCTTTAGCGGAATAAATAGAACGTCGCGATTGTCCCGACGACGACACAGAAGATCGTCAAAACAACTCTGATCCCGAGCGTCGGTTGGAGTTCGAATGGCTTCTCTTTCATAAATCCTGTTTCGACAGAGCCGCCTGCGCCTTGGCCTTTGCCTCTTCCGCACGGCGCGCGATCTCCTCCGGCGATGGCAGGCTCATCAGCACTTCGGGCGGGATGTCGCCAGCTTGTGCGAGTTTGATCAGGCATTTCTGGCGCTCGGTTAGCGCCTTCTTCTCGTCGCGTTCCTTGCTGAAGCGGCTCTTTGCCTTCTCGCTCCGGTCGCGGAGCATCGCATAGACATCGCCACCGAGCAGCGCCGAGATGTCGATCTTCATCTTCTCGCGCTGAAGATCGGCGTCGCTGACCATGTCGCCGTTGATGGGTCCGGCCTTGTATTTCGGGAACATGATGGCGGCCTCGGGACAGACGCGCGAGCAGGCCGGGCAATTGGTCTTGCAGTTGTCGTTGTTCTGAACCTGGATCCTGTGTTCCTCATCGACGCCATAAACGCCAAACAGGCAGAAGCTCAGGCACTGCATGCAATTCGTGCAGCGGTCGTAATCGATGACCGGGAACCACGGCTTCCAGTCGCCGTGCTTCGCGGCGTTGGTCCCGGCACGGACAGTCTCAACGATTTCCGAGACGCGGTTTGCATCGAAGCCATCGATGTTCTCAAAACGGAGGTTCACGTGGCCGTCCGCGTCTTCGGCTTGCGGCGGTCTCTCGCCTTCGAATCTGCCCAACACCAGAAGCGAAGCGCGGTCCGCCGCCGCGACCCTCCCCTCGCCGGCAACGCGTGTGACCGTGAAACCTTTCTCCAACAACGCGGACAGGGCGGCGAAACGATCGGCGGCTTCGAGGGGCCGCGCCCCGTTGCCTTCGTAAAGGACGATGCGAAGCGCGGATTGGTCTCTTAGGGACATGGTTTCGAGTTCCGGATTCCAGATCAGGCAGGCGCCGGAGTCGGCGCGTCGGCGGCCATTACCTTTCCTGCCGGCAGGTTCGGCTTCAGGTCGGCGCTGAACAGCGCCGCGCATACTTCGTCGGCGTTCTGCACGCGCATGTTCAACACTTCCGTTGCATCGGCCGGCAGGTCGGCCTTGGCCGCATGAAAGAGCCACTTCACCGCGCGGGGATAACAGGCGGCGATTTTCACGGGTTCACCGTCGGCCAGGCGTTTCAGCGACGGGTCTCTGCGGGCGGACATCTCGCAGAGATCGGCAGCGGCATCAAACGCCACGCCCGATTCGCAAAGCTTCTTCAGGACTGCTTCCTTGACTTCTTTCGGCACCACCTGGGCATAAGTGCAGTTGCAGAACAGGATACGCGTCGTCATGATTGGTGCCGCCAGCCTAACATTGTTTCCGTTTGCCGCAATGCATCGTTTTGTTCAAGCCATGGCGCTCCCCAACCAGATCGGTGTGGCGCGTTGCGTCAGGTCCCGGTCCGAAATGCTCCTCTGCGCTCCATTCCGTTTCTACCGGCTCTTCGAGGTTTAGTGACACCTCGGGCACGCAATCGTTACGCGCCAGATTGATCACGGCAATGGGTTGATCCCCGCGCCAAGAAACCCTGCGAGCATGATAGGGAGGGCCTTCACCGAACAGGGATGCTCACTTGATTTCCTCGTTCTTCTGTTTTTCCAGGATCTTATCGATGGTTTTGTCCAGAATGGCACGGTAGGCGCGCACATCCACGCACTTCGCGTCGGGTCTTCCTCTTATCCGGTAAAGCCAACCCGCGCCATAGGGGTCTTTGTTGATGATCGAGATTCTCTCCTTTAAGACCGGGTTGGCGCCCGCAAAGGCGCCCTCGGCGATGCAGAAGATGTCGGAGATGGCTTTGAACCCTTCGACCCACCCGATGACTTGACCCGGCGCGATGGCGGCATCGATCTCGATTTCAAAACCGTGGTCCACCATGTCGCCGAGCATGCGCGTGGCGAACCTGGTCAAACCGACCCGCCAGGAGGTGTCGTCCTGCTTCGCAATCCAGCAATGCGACGGCGCATAGAGGTAGTCCACCGGCAACTGCGTCGCGAAATGCGAGCGTTTGTAGTGCAGAGTCTTGGACGGCTCGACAGTCACAATCTTCGCGAACATTGAGTTGTCCGAAACGTGCTGGCAAGTCTTGTCCGGCCCACACGCATCTCAAAATCTTGCAGCCGCGGGGATATTCGGCCGCTTCCTTCCCCCTTTCATGAACCGGCTGACGGTAGCGCAGGCGTCCCGCCTGCGAGTTCGCCCGGCATCTCGCCGGGCGTTGCTCCGTGCGGCGGGACGCCGCCCGGACTCGCAGCCGAGGACGGCTGCGCTACGCGGCATCGGTTCATGGTCCCAATGCATGCGGAAAAACGAAAGGAGGCTTTCCATGGACCGCACCCCCTCACCCCGTCCCTCTCCCCCGATGGGGAGAGGGTGTCCGGAGGACGGGTGAGGGGGATTCGGGATGGTTCATGGGCCGTGAGCAGGTCCGAAAGGAACACGGAGCTTTCCATGAACGGAGCCCGGCTGACGTCGAAGGCTCCCGCGTGCAATCTGCAACCGGGAGGGCTGCGCGCCTTGCAACTTGCCGTAGGCCGGGGCAGTTGACGCGTTCGAAAACGTTCGATTTTCCCGTCTATTCCTCGGAAAGTGCCGTAGATCGTGGGCTGGCACGCGCCCGGCTAAAGGCGACGTTGAATCGCTGACACACACGCCGCGGGACCGGCCCTGTGGCAACCGCAGAGCAACATGAACGCAAAAGAACAAAACGTATGAAACGCATCACTGCAATTCTTGCTGTCGTGGGTTTGGCTTTTGCCGTTGCGACCGGCGTCTATGCCCAGGCCAAGAAAGAGAAAGTGAACCTGACGGATCTCTCCGAAGCGGTCCAGAAGACGATCACTCAGCATTCCAAGGACGGAACCCTCGACAAGATCGAGAAGCAGACCGAAGGCGGCAAGCTTGTGTGTTACACCGTCGCCGTGAAGAAGGGCGACAAGACAGACGAATTCCACGTTGCGGACGACGGCAAGTACTTGGGCAAAGAGAAACCGAAGAAAGACAAGGCGCCCAATCCCGCAGGCTAAAAGATTGTTGTTCCCCCTCCAGCACCCGGGTGCCATGTGGCCTGGTTGCAATCCCCCAAGGTTCCGAAGCGTTGCTGGCGCTTCGGAACTTTCTTCTTTCCGGACGTTTCAGGGCGCCGCCCGGTTGCAGTTTCGGCAAAAGTTCCCGGGATGCGGATGCCGCGAACTGATCCTGCCCAATCGCTCCGAGTTGCACTCTGCAAGACGGACCGG
>DATEKZ010000648.1:0-2974 GCA_035277185.1 Verrucomicrobiia bacterium | reverse complement strand
CCTTTCTTGAGCAATGACTCCAAGGAAACGTCGCGGTCGTTCTGGTCTTTGAGCATGAAGGCTGGCGCCTTTCGTCCGATGGCCAAGCCGGCTTTGTCGGGCGCAGCGGATTCGGCCGCGAACGCGCCCATCGCCAGCAAGTAGCCGCCAATCAGGCTCGTTGCAAGTCGGGTCAGTCTCATCCGGGACTTTTAGCGGTCGATACTGGGAGAGTCACTTCTTTTCTCGCGCGATTTGCTCCTTCTGCCAACCCCAGTCGATGCCGTTCGTGCCGTAAAACTTGTCAGGATGTTCCAGTGCCCAGATTTGTTTGCGGATGCGCCAGTTGCCGGCGTCGAGGTCGAGCGCTTGAGTCAACTTCACCAGTGCCTCGTTGGTCTTGCCCTGACGCAGCAGCACCAGGCCGTGCGTAAAGGGAATCGTCGCGTCGGAGGGCCGCAAGCGGGCGGCGGCTTCGCATTCGGCGAAGGCGGCCTGGGAATCGCCCGCACGCGCCAGGGCCTGCGCAAGTGCCAGGCGCGCGTCCGCGTCGGAGGGAGTGCGCGCAACTTTCGTGCGGAGTTCTTCGAGGGACAGGGCGGTGGCGGATTCGCGCGTCTGGCTCCGCACAGTGCTGACGGATTCGCGCAGGATTTCCTCAACCTGGGCGCGGAATTCCTTCGACGGCCCGCCGCCTTGCAGCCGAATGATCCCCACTTCGTCCACGAGGAACGAAACCGGAATAGCCTTCAGGCCGAACGCCGCGCCGAAAACATCCGCAGTGTCCACGGCCACGGGGAAGGTGACGCCATACTTTTTTATCCACGGAGTGACGACTTCCGGCCCTTGCACGTCCACGGCGATGGAAAGCAGAGTGAAACGGTTGGTGCGGTGGCGCTCGAAGAATTCCTGCCAGACCGGCAGGTCGTGGCGGCATCCTCACCAACTGGCCCAACTGTTGATAAGCACGCGCTGACCGCGCAATTCATCAAGCGATACCGGCGTACCGTCGAGTTTGGTGAGACGCAGGTTCGGCGCAATGCCGCCGACCCCCATCAGACCGGTCGTGGCGGAAGACTCGCGCGGCGCGAGAATCAGCGCGACGTGCCGGCGGTTCTCGTCGAAGTTCGCCGTGAGATTCATCGCCTCGCACAAAGGCGCGACGGGCACGAGCCAGTCGTTGCCGTCCGCCAGCACGGACTTCAGCGGGGCGCATCTCTCCCGTCCGCAGACGACAAACTCCGCACGGCCCGGCAGCCGTTTGACAACAACGCCTGCCTCGCGTTCCAGGACTGCGGCCGCGACATGAGCCTCACCGTTCCGAATGAGGACCGGTAGAGGCGCGGCGCGAACCAGCGAGGCGAGCGTCACTGTCAAGGCTACTGTCAGTAGTCCTGTTGCAGGCATGGGCGCAGAATACGGGGGAAGCATCGGCATCGCAAACTATTTGGACATTCGCCGATACGCGGCCGGGTCGGCGAGAAGGATGAGCAACTCCCCCGGCGTTCCACGTCGCCGATGATTTCGGTTCCCGCCGCGTAGCCGCGTCATGGGCAGGCGCGATTTGTAGCATGCTGAGGGAGCCGCGCCTGCCAAAACTAGTTACTCGGATTAGAAGTTGAACTCGATTTGCGCCCAGAACTTTTGCACGTCCACGTTTGCGACAGCCAGCGCCGGGGGCGCCGCATCTTTGCCATCGTAGAACGAGTACTTCAGCAATGCCGTCCAATACTTGCCGAACTTTTTTGACGCCATCACATCGAACTCCTGGCCGTAGTCGCCGCCGCCGCTGTCGGCGTCGAACTTGTGGTAAACGACCCGGAGGGGAATCTGGTAGGGCAACGTGACTTGCGCGAAGCCGTAGATGTCCCGGAGACCCTGGGCGGGGGTCGCGAGAAACACGTCGGCCCAGCCGTTGAAGGCGTGCAGAGTGGCCAGCGGAGTGCGGAATCCCTGCAGGTTGTCAGTGCCCAGCACCTCATAGCCGGCGCCGAAGGCGAAGGGCTTGATGTTGGCGCCCAATTCAACGTTGTAATACTCGGCTTCGTAGTTGACCGGGCTGTCGGCGTAGTCGGCTTGCCAGGCGAATTCCGCGCGATACCCGAGCGAGACCTTCTCACTCATGGGCGCGCTGCCGGCGAAGTATCCGCCGTAAGTTGCGCAGGAATTGGCCGCGCCGGCCGGGTTTTTCAGATCGAGCAGATAACCGTAGCCAACGAACCGGCCGTACTTCCAGCCGGAATACGAAGCGTTGAGGAGATGAGACTCCGACGCGAAATCACGATTCCCCGCCGGCAATCCCGGCACGTCGCCGAACACGCGCCGCACGTCCCACACATAGCCGTAGGAGAGGCTGAGGTCTTTGATCGGTTTGCTCTCCGCCCAAACGGCGTCGAAGGTCTGCATGTTCTGGCGCCAGCCGACGTCGCCGACGAACCGATGATTGTCGAGCGCGATGCGCTGGCGACCGCCTTTGAGTGAAATCCAGTTGGTATAGGAGTATCCCAGCCAGGCCTGATTCAGCTCGGTCGTGGGCGGGTCGGCGACCACCGGTTTGTTGCCAACGCCGTTTGCGCCGGCGGCGTTGAAGTTGTGATCCGGTCCGAGGACGGTGATGTTCTCGCCTTCGATCATCCCCTGGAATCCGTAAACAGGAGCGCTGGTGAATCCGAACCGGGTGCGAATGGTTGGCGCATAGGACGGTTCGGTAATGGCCGCCACGCCGTCCTGATCGGCGTACTCGAAGCGCAGCCGGGAGTTGAGATTGAATTTTCCTTTGGCTATGGCTTCGGGAATCCTCACGTTGAACAGCTTCTCGACCGGATTCGGCTCCGGGGCGGGAGCAGGCGCGCTCTCCGGTTTGGCGGCGGGAGCGGCGTCGGCCGGTTTCGGCGGTGGCGGCGGGCCGGGGGGCTGGCCGGTGCCTGGCTGTGTGTAGGGTTTCTCCTGCGCATAGACCGAGGCTGCGATGGTCAAAACCATCGCACTGCCAGTC
>DATEKZ010000647.1:0-7714 GCA_035277185.1 Verrucomicrobiia bacterium | reverse complement strand
GCTATTAAGCCTGCTGAACACCGAGACGGGAATTTGAATATTGAAACTGGCATCAGTAAATCTGCCGTGAAGACGCTGCTCGTCCTGGCGCAACATCCTGATTTTGCCGAGGCGGTTCGGTCAGGGCTCAATCCCGAAGAGTATCGAACCGTCCATCGCGTGGATGTGGAAGAGGCCGAGCCGCTGCTGGCGCGGGGCCTCCTTGACGCCTGTATCATTGATGTCGAACTGGCAGGCGTCCAGGCGGTCTGGATGATCGAAAAACTCCGTCGCCGGCTCTCTCATTGTCCGGTTATTGTTTACACCGGCACCAAGCAGTGGGAATGGGAGGAAGAGGCATTCCAGCACGGTGTCGTTCATGTTCTGAACAAGCCCGTTCGCAGCCGAATTCTGAGCGCCGTGCTGCAGCGACTCTGGCCGGTGGAAACCCGCGCCGCCAGTCTCGCCGTCGCGCCGACACAATATCGCCTGCCGGAACCGGTCAGGTCACCCGATACCAGCTACACATCGTCCCAGACCCTCGAGGTGTTGCGCGATTTTTCCGCCATCCTCTCCCATTCTCTGAACGCTGAGGCGCTGCTCAAACAGTTTCTTCTGTTGCTGCGCGAGATTGTTGGCGTCAATCGCGCGACCATTTTCCTCCGTCAGCCGATGACGGGCTTCGCCGAGGCGCGGCCGGCCGGGGAGAGCCACCGGCTCCGGTCCGCCTGTTCGATCGGTTTGTCCCCGGGCCTGCTGGAGCATTTTGAATTGTCCTTCGAGGCCGGCATAGGCGGGTATGCCTTTCGCCAGGGCCGAATCCTCCGTCAGAGCGGCCGTGAAGCTCAGAACGACCTGGAGGTCCAGAAAGAATTTGAACTCCTGGGAGCGCAGGTGGCCGTGCCGATCCTGGATCGTGAAACATTGGTCGGCGTCGCGGTCATGGATGGACGGGTGACCGGAGAGCATCTGACCAACGCGGAACTGGAATTGATATTCCATTTGCTCGAGCAACTGGGGCTGGCCATCAAGAATATCTGGCTGCACGATCAGCTTGCGTCGAATCATGAGACGATGGCGGACGTGCTGCAGCAGCTCTCCAGCGCGTGCATCGTGATCAGCCGCGACCTGACGATCGTTCACGCGAACCGGACGGCCCGCCAGCACTTCGCCCGTTCCGGCCGCCGCGGTGCGGACCTGGAGTTCAGCGACCTGCCGCAGGTGTTGGGGAGCAAGGTGTATCAGGTGCTGAAGACCGGCGCCGGCATTCCAACGTTCAAGTATCACCCGGACGATTCTCCCAACACCGTTTATCACATCACGGTGGTTCCCTTCCAGAAGCAGCACTCGGTGCTGCCCGCCTCGGCGCTGCTGCTCGCGGAAGACCACACGCAGGCCGAACTGCTGCAGCGGCTCGAGATCGAGGCGGCGAACCTGCGGCTCGTCAAGACCATGGCCGAACGGCTCGCCCATGAAATTGGCAACTGCCTGGTTCCGCTTTCCACCCACCAGCAGTTGCTGTCGAAGAAGTATGAAGATCCGGAATTCCGGTCCTCGCTGGAGGTGGCCCTGGCCGACGGCGTGAAACGGATTTCGCGCCTGATCAATCAAATGCGTTTCCTGGCCAAGGATTCGGTTGCCTCGCGGGAAGTGTTTCCCGCCTCCCAGTTGGTGGAAGAGGCCTACCAGGAGGCGATCAAACACCAGCCCGTCAAGGCGGCTCAACTCAAATACAACAGCGGCAGCCAGCCCATTACGCTGGCGGGCGACCGCGCATCGCTCAAGCATGCGTTGTCCGAGGTGATGTTGAACGCCCTTCAAGCCAATCCATCGGGTTCCCGGATCATCGTCCGCATGCAAACCGAGACCGATAGTGGGGGCACCGAATGGATCCATATCGAGGTTCAGGACAACGGAACCGGGTTTACTCCCGACCTGGCCCGGAAGGTTCCTGAACCGTTTTTCACCACGCGCAACGTCGGATTAGGGCTGGGATTAACGGTAACTCGCAAAATCGTTGAAACGCACCGCGGCAAAGTCGAAATCGCACCGCCGGTCGAAGGACAGGCCGGTCTGGTGCGCATTTCACTGCCAGCGGCGTTGACATAGCTGCCGGCTCGAACGGGATCGGTGGTTTCCGTTCCAAACAATTCGTCCTTGAAAGATGGCCTTCTTCCTGCGAAAAGCGGAATGGCCGATTGAAACCAAACGGTTGAAGAAGCCGGTCCCGGCTCAAAAAACTGTCTTTGAATGAGATTTAGCGTTGTCCGCGCACACCTGTCGTTTCGTCTGCGATGCCCTCGCCCTGCGGATGTGCGAGCCGGAAGGCAACCTCCGTGCGGCGGAATGAGTGTATCGGGTTGCTACCATAACGCTCTTCTGCTGCGACCGATTTGCTGGTCATGACTTCCTTGTCTCCACTCGATATGGTTGTCGAACCAGCGCCTCCCATGCATGAAAAACACAGGAAGCGAACCCTGCTGATCGTGGACGATGAGGAAGGTCCGCGCCAGTCGCTCCGCATCGTTTTTAAGGACGACTATAACGTCTTGCTGGCGGACAGCGGCTCGAAGGCCCTGGACCTGGCGCGGCAGAACCCGGTTAACGCGGCGGTACTGGACATTCGCATGTCCGGAATGTCAGGCGTCGAATTGCTGGGGAGACTCAAGGAAATAGATCCTGCCGTCGAGGTCATCATGCTGACCGCCTACGAGACGATCGAAACGGCGCGGCAGGCCTTGCGACTGGGGGCATGCGATTATCTGACGAAGCCATTCGACCTCTCCACCATGCGCGCCGCGGTCGCTAACGCGATGGAGCGTCACTCCCTGTCCACGGAAATCCGGGCCAACAACGACCGATTAGGCGCGCTTCAGGAAGAGTTGCACAACCAGAAGCTTCAGGAGGAGATCGTCCGTACAAAAGGCGAGATTTACGCCAGCATCATCCATGACATCAACGGCCCGCTGACGATCATCTCCGGCTTCATCGAGATCATCAACCAGCACATCGGCGGCGCCACTTCGCTGGAAGGGGGGAACCTGGAGCTGGTCAAGGACCGTTTGAGCCGCATCACCCGGCAGGTCAACAATTGCATCGAGATCTCCCAGCGGTACCTCAGCTTTCTGCGCAAGAAGTCCTCGGACAAAGCGTCCATCGGCACCAATCAGATCCTTACGGACCTGGGCGAATTGCTCAAAGTCCATCCGAGCGCGCAGAAGAATGAACTGATCATTCACCCGCTCTCCGAGGATGTGGTCGCTGAAATCAACGGTACGGATCTCATTCAGATCCTGTTGAACCTGACGATCAACGCGTTGCAATGCGTTCCCGATCCCCATCGCGTGGAAATCTGCGGCAACCGGCTGGGGCACCCCTTGGACCTGTCGCAGTTCACCGACGGTCCCGAAAGCCGCTTTCTCAACCGGGAAGGCATTCAGAACACGGCGCCACTGCTGGCCATTTCCGTGCAAGACAACGGTCCGGGCATCCCGGTGGATGTGTTGCCGAAGATATTCGAGCCTTACTTCACCACCAAGTCAAACAAAGGCACCGGGTTGGGACTGGCGATCGTGCAACGTTTCGTCAAGGAAGGCAAAGGCGGCGTGCATATCGAGACACGGGCCAAACGGGGAACCACCTTCACGGTTTACCTCCCCGCCCGCGAAGTCCCGCCGCAGTCATAAGGGCCCCGGCCCACGGCAGATGGGAAGTCATGGCGGCTTGAATGTCGCCTTCAGTCATAGGAGGGAACGACCCTAACAGGAGCCAGGAGGCTGAGTGAGTACGCGCGCTGCCAGGGGCCAGCCATCGCGTAATCCACTATCAACGCTCACTCCCCGAGAGTCTTTCAACACCGCATCTCGTCGGACAAAGACTGACAGGGAATACCGACAGATGCTGACAGCAGAATCAGACAGGGACCGATTTCTGCGGGCCGCCATTGTGACTTCAATGTCGGCATGATAAAACAAAATATCGTTGGCAGTTTTTCTGCCCTGTTTCTGTCTCTGGCTCTGGTCTCGGCGCGGGGGGCCGATTACTATGTGTCCACGCAAGGCAGTGATTCGAACCCCGGAACCTCGGCACAGCCTTTTCGCACGATTGGCCGCGCCTACAGCCAGGCGACCGCCGGCACCACGATCACGGTCCTGCCCGGCGTCTATACCGACTATCAAAGTGGCTGGGGGCTTCACTTGAATAAAAACGGCACGGCGTCCAGTCGCATCACTCTCAGATCGCAGGTCCGGGGCGCGGCGGTCATCGACGGCCAGAACGCCGGGGATCGCAATCAGGGGATCTATCTGGACGGCAGCTACAATATCATTGACGGGTTTGAAATCCGCGGGGGTCCTCACGGCGGAATCTCGGTGTGGGGCAACGATAATCAAATTCTCAACAACAGAATCCATCACAACGGAAACCCCGCCAGCAGCAGCCAGCTGGGCCAGGACGGCATCTATTCCGGCGAGAACACCCGCAACACCGTTTACCGGGGCAACTACATTCACGACAACGGCCGGACGGGCAGCAATCTGGATCATGCCCTGTATCTGTGCGGGGACAACGAGGTGATCATCAACAATGTATTGGTCCGCAACGCCGCCTACGGTCTGCACATCGCCGGCTACACGACGGTCAGCAACATGAAGGTGTACAACAACGTGATGGCCCACAATGGCAAGAGCGGCATCATCCTCTGGATGCCGGTGAGCGGAGTGGACATCAGGAACAACATCATTTACCAAAACGGCAAATTCGGAATCGACTCCTATGACGCCCACGGCAGCGGCGTGGTCATTGATCGCAATCTCGTGTTCGGAAACGGCCTCGGGAGCTACGGTCTCAACCGGGACGGATCGGATTTCACGTACACGCTTGGCACAACGATTTCGAGCGCGCCGCTGTTCGTCAACTCCACTGCGGCGGGTTTCGATGCGCACCTGAGCGCCGGATCACCGGCCATCAACGCCGGGATCAATCTTTCCTCGGTATTTACCACCGACATGGACGGCGCGGCGCGGCCGGCCTCCGGGTCGTGGGACCTGGGCGCCTGTGAGGTTGGCGGCGCCGCCACCGACACGACGGCCCCGACGGTTTCTCTGACGGCACCGGCGATCAACGCGACGGTGTCGGGCGCGTCGGTTACCGTCTCGGCCAATGCCTCGGACAATGTGGGTGTGGCGGGAGTGCAGTTCAAACTCAACGGGGCCAATCTGGGCGCCGAAGACACGACCGCGCCGTATAGCGTGACGCTGAACACGATGACCCTGGCCAACGGCACGCATACGCTCGCCGCGGTGGCGCGCGACGCCGCCGGCAATCAGACGACCGCGGCCGCCCTGTCCGTTGTCGTCAACAACCTCATCAACACGGCACCCACTATCTCAAGCATCGTTGATCAAACCATTACCGCGGGCGCCTCAACCACCCCGCTGGCCTTCACTGTGAGCGATCTGGAAACCGCCGCCGGCAGTCTCGCCGTCTCGGGCAGTTCCTCCAACCCGACACTGGTCCCCACCAGCGGCATCGTCCTCGGCGGCTCCGGTTCGAGCCGGACCGTGACGGTGACGCCCGCCGCCAATCAAACCGGCACGGCGACCCTCACCGTGACGGTGAGCGACGGATCCTTGAGCACAAGCACCAGCTTTGTACTGACGGTCAACCCGCTGCCGGCTCCCGTGGTGATGTTGACCGCGCCGGTGAATGGCGCAAGCTACACGGCCCCGGCGACCATTGACCTGGCTGCCAGCGTCATGGCCAACGGCAACACCATCTCGAAGGTCCAGTTCTATCAAGGCAACACGCTGTTGGGCGAAGACACAACGTCGCCCTACAACTTCACCTGGAACAGCGTCGCGGCCGGCAGCTACAGTCTGAACGCTCGCGCCGTTTATGGCGCGAGCAGCACCGTGACTTCTCCCGCCGTGAACGCGAACGTCTCCGGCACGTCGTCCAACGGGCTGACCTTGGGCGTCGGTTCAGGTAACGTCGCCGCGCCCTTCGTCGTCACCAACGGCACCCTCTCGCAACCCGCATACACTGGTGTCACCGACAGCGGACGCGCCGCCTACACGTTCACCGTCAGCGCGGCCGGCGATTATCTGGTTTCGGCGCTGGTGAATGCACCCGACGATAGCGCCAACTCATTTTTCGTAAACATTGACGCCGAGCCGGTCGATCCGACGATGATCTGGGACATTCCCCTCACCAGCGGACTGGTCGAACGCACGGTCTCCTGGCGCGGTAACGGCACGCCTGACATCAACCAGTTTACACCGAAAGTGTTCAATCTCTCCGCCGGCACGCATCAACTGATCGTGCGGGGCCGGGAGGCCAACTGTCAGTTGGGCACCGTCACGCTCGCGCCTTACGACACGAACACATCCCCGGTCGTGACCATGACCGCGACCGACGCCAGCGCGACCGAAGGAGGCACAGACCCGGCCGTGCTTACTTTCACCCGCACGGGCAGCACTGTCTCGGCGTTGACCGTGAATTTCACTCTTTCCGGCAGCGCCACCCAATGGAACGATTATCGCCGCTACGAGGGTGACATGCCGGTCTCGATCACGATTCCGGCGGGTGCGTCCTCCGCTACATTGACGCTCTATGCCTGGGATGACACGGAGGTTGAAAGCTCGGAGAACGTCACCCTCGCGATTGCACCGGATGCAACTTACCTGGTTGGATCGCCCGGCAGCGCAACCGTTGCGATCGCGGACAATGACTCGGGTTCAACAGGGCCAGTCGTTACGGTGACTGCCACGGACGCCGGCGCTGCCGAGGCCGGTTCAAATCCGGGTACATTCACCTTCACCCGAACGGGCAGCACCGCTTCGGCGTTGACGGTGAATTACAGCCTCTCCGGCAGTGCCACCCAGGGGAACGACTATCGCCCGGAAGGTGACATGTCAGTCTCGATCACCATTCCGGCGGGTGCGTCATCCGCCACGCTGTCCGTCTATCCGTTCCGCGACACCGAAGTGGAGGGAACGGAAAGCGTAGTCCTTACGATTGCGCCGGAGGCGGCGTACTCCATCGGTTCTGCCGGCAACGCAACGGTCAGTATCGCCGATGCGCGTCGCGTGAAGAGGCAAGCCTCATCGGGTAACGATGGGGACGGCGACGGAACCAGTGATGCCGACGAATTGATTGCCGGCACCGACGCGAACGATCCACTGTCCGTTTTGAAAATCAGTTCGGTTACCTCGGTCGGGGGCGACTTCAAGCTGACCTGGCCATCCGTCGCGGGAATGATTTATCGGGTGTCCTATGCGAAAACGGTGGACGAGGGTTATTGGACCGACATCAGTGAGGATATTGTGGCCGACGGCGACACCACATCCTGGACCGACACGAACGCCGGCTCCGACGTGATGCACTTCTATTCCGTTACAGTGGTGACGCCTCCTTAAGGCCGTCGAAGCTCCCACGCGGGAAGGCAGCGGGGTAAGCCGCTTCTTCCCGCGTTTTTATTTCGCTCGTTGTGCGGTGTCCGGAAGGATTACACTGCCCCTGTTCCGTTCCGCCCGTCCCTCAATCCGAATAAAAAAGAAATTCGAATTCCGCGTCGGTCCATCTCTCAGATCGATGGGGTCAATACCCCAGTTTTCTCGCGAGGTCGAAGCTCACTATAAAGCGGACGACATTGTGACCTTGGCGGACGTTAACCCTGGTTGGCTCTCCCGGTCTTGCGCTTTGGGAATGCTGTTGGCATTTCTGCCGGCCGGTG
>DATEKZ010000646.1:0-8192 GCA_035277185.1 Verrucomicrobiia bacterium | reverse complement strand
CGTTTGCTCCGTTATCTCCTGTTCAAGCCACCGCTTGCCGTTTCGGATTTGTGAAGTGAGCCTCCTTACGTCGGCTGCTACACCCGTATCAGGTGATATGCGCCCCCTGCGTCTCGACGTAAACAGCGTAAAGCGATTGGCTGCCGGTCATGAAGAGGCGGTTCCGCTTCGTCCCGCCAAAGCAGACGTTCGAGCAGATTTCCGGAAGTAGAATCTGGCCAATCCGTTTGCCGTCCGGAGCGAAGATATGAACGCCGTCATAACCGTCGCCGACCCAGCCTGCGCTTGCCCAGATGTTGCCGTCCACGTCGGCACGGATGCCGTCGGCGCCGCCCATCTTTCCGTTCAGTTCCATGGAGCAGAACTGACGGCCTTTGCTCAGCTTCTTCTCGTCCGAAACGTCAAACACTTTGATCGGTTTCGGATCCGGCCCGCCGGTGTCGGCGATGTAGAGCTTTTTGTAGTCGTGCGAGAAGCAAAGTCCGTTCGGTTTGTGGAGTTCGTCGGTGACAATATCCATCTTGCCGCTCTTCGGATCGATACGATAGACGGCCTCCTTAATGTGGAGTTCGCCCTTGTTGCCTTCGTAATTCATCATGCTGCCGTAGCCGGGATCGGTGAACCAGATGCCACCGTCGGGATGTACGACTGCGTCGTTCGGCGCGTTGAGCGGTTTGTCCTTCCACTTCTCCGCGAGCACGGTGACCGTGCCGTTGGGCTCGTAGCGTGTGACGCGGCGGGTGCCGTGTTCGCAGGCGATCTGGCGGCCGTCGAAGTCGAACGTGTTGCCGTTGCTGTTGCCTGCGGGCTGGCGAAAGACGCTGACGTGGCCGTCCTCTTCGAGCCAGCGCAACTGGCGATTGTTCGGGATATCGCTCCAGAGCAGGTAACGCCCGACGCCGTTCCACGCCGGGCCTTCGGCCCAAAGCGTGCCGGTGTGCAACCGCTGGATGGGGGTGTTGCCGAGCTTGTATTTGTCGAATCGTTTATCCAGCGAGAGGATGTCCGGGTCCGGGTAACGCACGGGCTTCAGGCCGGTCCAATCGCGTTCGGCGGCGAGAGCGGCGGGGCCGAACGCGGCGCCTGCCACCGCGCTGATCGCGGATGCAAGAAAACTGCGACGATCCAAAGTCTGGGTGGGATGTTTCGAGTCTGTCCGGGAGAGGTAGGGGTCCGCGTTCATGGTGCGATCGGGATTTGGTTCGCCGAAAGAGTGTCGCCTGACGACGCACAATTCAAGCAAAACGCGCTGAGGATGACTGCGAGCAGCCCGATTGGTTGCTTTCTCCCTGACCCTCTCCCGGCCGGAACGATGCAGTTAGAGAATTGGCTCGCCCTCACCCTGACCCCACGGCCATTGAATGAAGCATCTGCCGGATGAATCCGGCGTTCCTGACGCGACTTGAGGGTTCGATTCCGTGTGGACTGGGACGAGTCACGGGATGGTGAGGTTTTAGGAGGCGGTGGAGAGCTTCTCCCTTTCCCCGGGGCTGCGGACGAAGTCTCGGCGAAAGACAGAAACTCCATGGGCCGTGGCGAGGGCGAGCGCCTTCTCCGACTGAATCGTTCCAACACCCAGCGGCTATTCTTTAACTTAACTGCTCTAGAAAGGCAGGACTTTGAAATCTCCGATCCTCTCCATCATCCAGGTGGCGGCGAGGACGGCGATCATCGCCGAGCCGAGTCGGAACGTAAGCTTTTGATAAACCCACGAGCTTCGGAGGTTGAAGGCGAGGGGGAGAAACACGGCCACGATCGCGAGTTGCCCGATTTCGACGCCGACGTTGAAGCCCACCAGCGCCAGTGCGAGCGTTTGATTCGTCAGACCGAGATCCGCCAGCACGTTGGCAAAGCCGAATCCGTGGATCAGTCCGAAAGCAAAGGCGACGATCCAACCTCGTTCCGGAAAAATCGGCCGGATGTTGTTCAGCGCGGCGAGAACGACCGAGGCGGCGATCGTTGCCTCAACCAGGCGCGACGGCAGGCGGACGAGGTCGAGCGTCGCCAGGCTGAGCGTGATCGAGTGGGCGATGGTAAACGCGGTCACGATCTTCAGAACCTTGACGAACGCCGGTCGAAATCCGTCCGCCACTTCCCAGCCGTTCGATCCGCGTCGCAACACGGAAGGAAGCAGCAAGGCGAGCAGGAAAAGGATGTGATCGAAACCAATCCAGATGTGCCAAACGCCTTCTCGCCCGAAGTCGATGAATTGCTGCCACCCGGACGGTGTCGCCAGTTCGAAGTGTTGACTCGGTTTCTCCGGGCTGAAAATGGCCGAATGGATCCTGCCGCCGGATTCCAGGCGCATCAGGCCGCGGTGCTGCGGGTCGAGATCGAAGAAGGCGCGATAATCAACCTGGACGATCCTTGCGAGACCGCCGCCTTCCAGGGCGAACCGCAACACGGCGTAGGTGCCGTCGCTGAAGTCCTCGACGAGAAGTTCGGCGACCCTCATCTGCAGAGCCGTGTCACCCGTCCGGACCTGTAGATGGGCGGCCGCGTATCTGGCGATTTCCGGCCGCCGGGAAAGGACTTCGCCCCTCGTAATGTCGCCATCGTCATTCGCGTCGAGGGGAATGACGTGCTCGATATCGCGCAACGCAATGTCCCATTGGCCGGTCACGGTCGAACCCTCAGCCCGCAAGTTCAAGTAACTGTCGCTGGCCCTGTGGGCATGGGCGGAGACGATGATGAGCGCAAAGGCCAGGCAGAGGGAGGTGCGGAGAATGATCCGTGCAATGGTCTGGATCAGTGAGGTCATGATCTGGCGCGCGTCTATTTCGAAGGAACTCTGCCTGAAGTCAACGTTGTTTCCCCAAGTTCAACCCGCGAAACACGCGAAATATGGAAAAAGAAGAGCAAAGGCGAAAGCGTGATCGCTTTGATCGGAATTTGAGTCACCGAAAGGGAGCAACAACGCGAAAGGAGTGGGATTTTCCCAGGGTGTTTTTGCGTATTTCGCGGGTAATCCGATTGCACAGAGTTTTCACAAAAGGCATCGGCAGGAAGATAGGAGAAGAAAAAAAGGCGGGGCTTGGCATACACACGGTTTAATACCAACCCCCGCCGTCCTCTCCCAAGAGAAGGACACCTCGATTTAGCACGTTCGAGGCCAACCGCCGCCTGTTCTCGAGTGTGCCGGGGACACGCAATGGAGCGCTGGTTTCAGGCCGCGGTGTGCGCATCGGTCGCCTCAATCGTGGACGGTGTCTAGTTTCGTACCGAGGGGCGCATTGACCACCCGTGGTGGATGTGGTCGCGACGCCTGCCTTTGAATTGCAGCGGTCGAATCAATGGTCTTTCGCATGATCTTCCTTCAGGTTAGTTGCCCGTTTACTCTCATTACGGCGCGCCCTCTACTTTGGATGCATGCATCCTGATTTTGTTTCGCGAACTCCTTTGCGACCGGTGGAAGAAGGGCGCGTCTTAAAATCGCGTAGCCGCGCGGACATTCGGCCGGTTCCTTTCCCCTCACCCCGCCCTCTCCCCTCGGGAGAGGGAGCGACGCAGAATCCAAAAAACACTGGCGTCCGTGTGGCCCTTTGCCCAACATCGTTGCGCAACGACGCGGTTTTGTTGCCACGATATGAAAGCGAAGATTATTATCACGCCCAAGAAGGCCGTTCTCGATCCCCAGGGAAAAACTGTCCAGAACGCCCTCGAACACATGGGTTACACCGGCGTCGGCGCCGTTCACGTGGGAAAGTATCTCGAGATCGAACTCACCAACGGTGACAGGGATACCGCCCGGAAACAACTCGACGAAGCGTGCCACAAATTCCTGAGTAATCCGGTGATTGAAGATTATCGACTGGAGATCGAATGAACTTCAGCGTCCTCCAATTCCCCGCCTCGAACTGCGATCAGGACGCCGTTCATGCGCTGCGTCACGTGTTCGGCCATGCGGCGCGTTACGTCTGGCACAAGGAAACCTCGCTCGGAGACACCGATGCCGTGATTGTGCCGGGCGGATTCAGCTACGGTGATTATCTGCGTTGCGGCGCCATCGCGCGTTTCAGCCCGGTGATGCAGGCGGTCCAACAGTTCGCGGCGAACGGCGGCCTGGTGCTGGGGATCTGCAACGGGTTCCAGGTGTTGTGCGAAGCGGGCCTGCTCCCCGGCGCGCTGATCCGCAATCGATCGCTCCAGTTTCGTTGCGAGCATATCTATCTCAAAACACTCACGACCGATTCGCCGTTCACCAACCAGATCCCGCCGGAGAGACTGCTGCGCATCCCGATCGCCCACGGTGAGGGCTGCTACTTCGCCGATGAGGACACGCTGGCCGGATTGAAGGCGAACAACCGGATCCTGTGGCAATACTGCAATGCCCGTGGCGAGGTCACGGACCAATCCAATCCGAACGGGTCACTCTGGAACATCGCCGGTATATGCAACGAACGCCGTAACGTTGCCGCTTTGATGCCGCATCCCGAACGCGCCTGCGAACCGCTGCTGGGCAGTTCGGACGGACGCCTGATTTTTGAGAGTCTGATTCACGCACTGCAGAATGAGCAGAAGGCGAAAGCGGCTTGAGATGAGCGCAGACGACGTCTCAATCCTCCCTTGAACCGATGGAAAACATTCAACACTCAACATCCAACACCCACTACGGTCCACCGGCTGTTCCTTGGATGTTGGGCGTTCGATGTTGAATGTTGAATGTTCCCAAGGAGTATGACTGACCCCGCCATCACCCCCGAACTGATTCAGAAACACGGCCTGACCTCGGAGGAGTATTCGAAGATCAAAGAGCTTCTCGGCCGCGAGCCCAATTACACCGAACTGGGCATCTTCTCCGTCATGTGGAGCGAGCACTGCTCGTACAAAAACACCCGGCCGCTGCTCAAAACCTTCCCGACGCGGTCCCCGAAAATCCTCGTCGGAGCCGGCGAGGAAAACGCCGGCATCATCGACATCGGCGACGGCCTCGCGATCGCGTTCAAAATCGAGTCGCACAATCATCCGAGCGCGGTCGAACCGTTCCAGGGCGCGGCCACGGGTGTCGGCGGCATCATCCGCGACATCTTCACGATGGGTGCGCGTCCGATTTGCGCGCTCAACTCGTTGAGGTTCGGACCGATCACGACGGAAACCGGCGTAGGGGAGAAAGGGAGAAAAGGAGAAAAGGAGCAACCGACGGACACAGATTCCGGCTCCTCAGCCCCTCTTCCCCTCCGCCCCTCTTCCACAGCTAGCCTGCCGCCCGAAGTGCTCAATAACCGCCGCCTCTTCGCCGGCGTCGTCAGCGGCATCGCGCATTACGGTAATTGCTTCGGCATCCCGACCATCGCGGGAGAGGTCTATTTCGACAAATCCTACGAAGGCAATCCACTGGTGAACGCTTTCTGCCTCGGTGTGCTCCGCCACGAACAAATCGCCCGTGGCGCGGCCAAGGGCGTCGGCAACCCCGTGTTCTATGTGGGGCCGGCGACAGGCCGCGACGGGCTGGCCGGGGCGGCGTTTGCCTCCCAGGATTTGACCGAGGAATCCGCCGAAGTACAGCGCGGCGCGGTGCAGGTCGGCGATCCGTTCATGGAGAAGCTCGTGCTCGAAGCCTGTCTCGAACTGCTCGCCACCGGCGCGGTCGCCGGGATTCAGGATATGGGCGCGGCGGGATTGACTTGTTCCACGTGCGAAACGGCCGCGCGCGCGGGGACCGGCATCGAGATCGAACTCAGCAAGGTTCCGCAACGCGCGCCGAACATGACGCCTTACGAGATCATGCTCAGCGAATCGCAGGAGCGGATGCTCATCATCGTCCACAAGGGCCGTGAAGAGGAAGTGAAACGGATCTTCGACAAATGGGATTTGCCGTGGGCGGAAATCGGTTTCGTCACCGACACCGGACAGATGGTGGTGAAGAACGGCGGCAGGGTCGTCGTGGATATCACGGCGGCGAAGCTGGCGAATGAAGCGCCGGTTTATCATCGTGAGTCGCGCGAGCCGGCATATTTGCAGGCCGTGCGCGAGTTCCGGCTCGAGGGCATTCCCGACAGCCGGGACCCGGTCTCCGATCTTAGGCAACTCCTCGCCTGGCCGACCATTGCCTCGAAGAACTGGGTCTATCGGCAATACGACCACATGGTGCGCGACGGCTCGGCGGTTTGTCCCGGCAGCGACGCCGCCGTGGTGCGGATCAAGGCGGATTCACTGCCGCAGGTTTCAATGGACGGGCGGCCGGCCGAAGCATCCGACCGTGAGCTCCCCGAAAAATTCATCGCGCTCACGGTGGACTGCAACGCCGCCTACGTTTACCTGGATCCGTATGAAGGAGGCAAAATTGCCGTCGCAGAAGCCGCGCGCAATCTTGCCTGTTCGGGCGCGACTCCCCTCGGCACGACGGACAACCTCAACTTCGGCAACCCGCATAACCCCGAAGTCTTCTGGCAACTCAAAGAGTCGGTTCGCGGTCTGGCCGAAGCGTGCCGCGCGTTCAATGCCCCCGTCACCGGCGGTAACGTGAGCCTCTACAACCAAAATCCGGAGGGCGCCATCGACCCGACGCCGACCGTGGCGATGGTCGGCATCATCGCGAAGCCGGAGCACATCACCACGCAAGGGTTCAAAGGCGAAGGCGACGTCATCATCCTGCTCGGCGATGCAGTCGATACGAGTGACCCGTTGCTAGGCCTTGGCGGGTCGGCCTACCTGCAAGTCGTTCACGGACGGAAAACGGGCACGCCTCCGCGGTGCGACCTGGCGAAGGAGAAGTCACTGCACGACGCGCTCCGCGGCTGGATTCAATCCGGCGCCATCAAGAGCGCTCACGATTGCAGCGAAGGCGGTCTGGTGGTGGCGCTGGCGGAGTGTTGTATTTCCCAATTGGTCGCCCGCGACACACCGCGCCTGATGGGTGCGCAAGTTGATTTGTCCACTTTGCCCGCTGCGCGGCTCGATGCGCTGTTATTCGGCGAGACGCAGGGCCGCATCGTCGTTTCGACGCCCGTCCACCAGACCGCCAAGGTCCTGGGACAAGCCAAGATTCTCGGGATAACCGCAGTGAAGCTTGGTCTGGTCGGAGGGGAAAAGATGCAGATCAAGACACCGGATCGGGAGTTGGCGTGGGAATTGAGCGAGCTGCACGACCTCTGGTGGAACTCGATCGCGCGGGCGATGAAATGAGGAGATTCCTGCCCGTTGGCACCCGTGCGCGAGTCTTGCGGACCGCGGCCTTCCAGGCCGCAGCGGTTCCGAACAGGCGGGATGCGTAGAAGTTTTTTCAAGCCTATCCGGCTGCGGACGCGCTGCGGCCTGGAAGGCCGCGGTCCGAACGAGCCTGTCTTCGGTCCAACAACCGCGCTTCCGCCGTTTTTCCAATGTCGCGATGCGCTCGAAACCGCTGCGACCGAGGGACCGGTCGCGCTCCGGAAAATCTTCGCGAAAAAACAAGATTTGTCATTAATAGTGGTGCACAGAACGCAAGGAAGGGGAAAGCAGATCGTCCTTTGTGTTCTATCGCAGCCAACCCGGCCGCGCAGCGTTTCGTGTGGTTCGCGTATTTCGCGGTTCGTTTAATTACTTCGCTGCGCCTCCGCCTTCGCCCCAAATTGCAGCCAGGCCACCACCGGGAAATGATCGCTCGGGAACTGGCCGTCCTTTGAAAATGTAACGACCTCTGTTGACGCCACAGTCAGGGGTCCGCGCGCGAGGATCCAGTCGATCCGGGCCCCGTCCTTCTTCGGTTCGTTGAATCCCGTGAACGTGTTGAACTCCGCGTTGCGGCGTTCCTTTGCTACGGTCCACGTGTCGGTGAAGACGCCTTCGCCGACGAGGATGTCGTAGGCTTTGTTTTTGCCGGCCACGGCATTGAAGTCGCCGACCAGCAGAACCGGCAAGGTGGTTTTCAAGCTGTCCACGCGTTCGCGAATCAGCGCCGCACCCTTCTCGCGCGCCGGCTGAATCTGGTGATCGAGATGCGTGTTGAAAAAGTAGAAGTCTTGCTTCGTCCGCGCGTCACGGAATCTCACCCACGTCACCATGCGGCGATTCGAGTTGCCCCACGTGGTCGAGGCGATGACATTCGGCGTGTCCGAAAGCCAAAAGTGGTTGTATTCCAGCGGTTCAAAGCGGTCCTTGCGATAGAAGACCGCCATGAATTCGCCGCGGCTTCCGCCGTCGCGGCCCAGGCCGATCCATTCGTAACCCGGCAGGTCGGCATGTATATCCTTGAGTTGATCATAAACTCCTTC
>DATEKZ010000645.1:0-6259 GCA_035277185.1 Verrucomicrobiia bacterium | reverse complement strand
ACGGCAATGCGCCCCAGGCAGCGCTGGTGTTGGGTGCCAACGGCAATTTGTACGGCACGACGTCTTACGGCGGGACGGGCACCAATTGCATCGACGGATGCGGCACCGTGTTTGAGATCACCCCAGGTGGCGCGTTCACGTCGCTCCACTCGTTCACTAATTATGATGGGAGCGATCCACGCGCCGGATTGGTGCAGGCCAGCGACGGCAATTTGTACGGCACGACCGCCGGCGGCGGGATGTTCGGACCCGGCGGTCTCGGCAGCGTGTTTCGAATCACCCCGGCCGGCGTGGTGACAACGATTTACTCGTTCACTTTGCCTACTGGCATTAGTCCCGAGGGCGATTTGATCGAGGGCAGTGACGGCTATTTGTACGGCACCACTGCGGGCGGTGGAACGAGCAGCTTCGGCACCGTGTTCCGGATCAGCACGAACGGCCTGTTTACGCTGCTGAACGGGGTCAATCAACCGGTCGCCGGTGTGATCGAGGCCAGCGACGGCAATTTCTACGGCACGACCCAGGCCGGCGGGACGAACTCGAATTGCCCATCCGGGTGTGGCTCCGTGTTCCGGATCACTCCGTCCGGCGTGGTGACGACGCTGCATTCCTTCAATGGAGCGGATGGGAAAGAGCCACTCGACCGGCTCGTGCAGGGGAGCGATGGAAATCTGTACGGCACGACTTCCGGCGGCCTGGCGAGCCTCAATTGCTCCGCCGGCTGCGGCACCGTGTTCCGGATTACCACGAACGGCGTGTTCACGTCGCTGCACGCCTTCAGTGGCGCCGACGGGCGACAACCCCGCGCCGGGTTGATGGAGGGCAACGACGGCAACTTCTACGGCACGACCTTCTACGGCGGGGCCTCCGGATTCGGCACCGCGTTCCAGATGACAACGAACGGCGTCGTGACGAGACTTCTCTCGTTCAATCCCCTCAACGGAGGCGGCCCGGCGGCCGGACTGGTGCAGGACAGCAACGGCGTTTTCTACGGCACAACGCAGGCTGGCGGTTCGAGCAATGGACTCGGCACCGTGTTCAAGCTCACGCTCTCAACCAATACCCCAACCATCAACGTCGTCCTGTCGCCGGCCTCGGCCACGAACAATGTTGGTACGGCGCACACCGTCGTCGCCACGGTCACTTCCAACGGTGTGGCGCGCAGCGGCGTGCTCGTCGACTTCCGCGTGATCGCCGGCCCCAACCTCGGCCGAAGCGGCATCGTACCCACGAGTGCCTCCGGCCAGGCGAGTTTCACCTACACGGGCGGCACCACACCCGGCACCGACACGATCCGTGCCACCAGTCTTGGTGCGACCGGCACGGCCACCAAGGTCTGGATCGCGCTCGACAGTGTCGGTGACGGCATCCCGGATTGGTGGCGCGCGCAATACTTTGGCGGCAACGGCGCCACCACCAACAGTCAATCCTGCGCCGCTTGCGACGCCGACGGCACTGGCCAGGACAACCTGTTCAAATACGTCGCCGGACTTAATCCAACGAATTCCGCGTCGGTGTTCGTGTTCAGCATCCAGAACGGGAACGGCCAAAAGAACCTGACCTATGGACCGATTGCGCCCGGTCGCACCTACACGCCGCAGTTCAGGACCAACCTGGTCACCGGCGCCTGGGGCGCATTGACCTTCAGCGGGCCAACGACCAACAACAATCAAGTCACCATCACCGACCCGAACGTGACCCAGACAACCAGGTTCTACCGCGTCGGTATTTCGTTGCCGTAATCTGCGGTTAAATCCTCCGAGGTTTATTTCCCCACGACTTTTTGACCGCGGATTGCACGGATTTCACGGATTCAGTTCCTTCCCATCCGTGTCATCCGCGTAATCCGCGGTTAAATCCTCCGCAGCTTGTTTCTCTACGCCTCTTTTTTAACCACGGATGGACGCGGATAAACACGGATTCAATCGTCTTCATCCTCCAGCAGTCGCAACGCTTCCACGTTCACCAGGTCCTGGAGCGGAAACGTTCGTCCCCACTCCGCCGCCGTGACGTTGTGCGCTTCATGCCAGCGGGGCTGTTCGATCCAATCGACAAACTTGCGTATGCTGGCACGCGTCGTGGGCGATGCGCCACGTGCCAATAGCGCCCGTGCCATGGCGGCATCGCGCTGCCGCCCGTTGGTGTAGGCGCAACTCACGACCGCGTTGAAAAGCGGCGTGTGCCCGCCGAACCCGTCCGCATCCACCGTCGCCCGCGCATTCACGTCGGCGCCGCGAGCGAGCAGCAGATCAAAAATCTCCTGCTCATCGAAATCAATCGCCAGGTGCAGCAACGTCGTGCCGGCCACAGGCGTTCCGCATAGCCCCGATAGCCCGTCGTCATGGCAGCCCAGCTCCGGCGGAAAAATCTCCCGGTAACCAAAGCGACGCTCCATCAACCCCGGATCACGCCGCAAATAATCCTTCAGCCGGTCAACCTGTCCGCGATGAAAGGCCATCATTGGCGTGTCCGGCAACTCGTATCCGCGCCGCGCAAAAATATCGAGAACAGCATGCTTGTCTTCGGGGCGCCGTGCATACGTTTCGAGTGCCAGCGCCAGTGGCGCGAGCCGGTTGCCGTGCGCGTCCGTGAATGGCGCGTTCACATCGGCCAGAAACTGGAGGCCGGCCGGCTTGAGCGTTTCGCACGAGCCCATCACGATGCCGGGCACGAGCTTCGCCCCATGTTCCAGCAACCATTTGGCGCACTCGATTCTTCCCTGGAGCAGTGCGCGATCAAATGCGTGCTGGAAATCCTTTGCGCCCAGTGCGGCGATGGCCTTGATGATTTCGAGCCGTCCCAGGTTGGCCGCGTGACTCATCGGCGGCCCCCAGTTGCCGCTGCTCACCGGCACGTGCAGCAACTTGAGATTCGCGCTCAGCAACCGCACCACCGCCTCGCGATCATCGGCGCGAATGGCGGTGTCCAACGCTGCTGCGACAGAATTCGCATTGATCCGTTCCTTCAATTCCGTCCAGTGCGCGAAGCCGTATTCGCGCGCAATCACGAGCTGCGCATCGCTCAGGCGAAATATCGCCGCCTTGAGCACGGCGTCGTCTGCGGATTGGAATTTGGGATGACGCCCGCGAATCCGGTCGAGCGCCTCGGGTTGGGCGGCGCGCCAGGCGTTGAGGAGTTCGCGCGCTTCGCGTTTGGGGATGTCGAGATGCGGGCGTTGAGGCAGTCCGCGAGATACTGTGGCCATAACCTTTCTTCCGTTTGCGCCCGTTCGTCCGCACGCTTCGGGCAAGAAGTCAGGTTAACGTTTATCTTAACTGGCCGGTGGGCTGGGCCCATTTCCGCGGACGGGATGCTTCCGGAAAGCGTTGGAACTCTCGCGCAACCACGGGCCCTGGGCAAGGCAAAAGGGTCGAGGACAAATCACGGCGGAGACGCTGATGTCCGGGCGCATCTCAACATCTTGCAGCCGCGCGGATATTCGGCCACCTCCTTCCCCCCTCACCCCGGCCCTCTCCCCCGGGGAGAGGGAGAAGCTCTCGAGCGCCTCGCCTAACCTCACCGTCCCGTGATTCGTCGCAGCGTGGCCGAAGTGAGTTCCCTCTCCTGGGGGAGAGGGTCAGGGTGAGGGCGAGCCAATTCTCTAACTGCATCGTTCCGGCCAAGGAGAGGGAACAGCCGAAGGAGGCGTTCGAGAACCTAAAACGCTCGCCAGCAAGAAGGCCGGACTCGGTGGCTCCCTCTCCCCGAGGGAGAGGGTGGGGTGAGGGGGGAAGGAAGCGATCCGAATATCCGCAAGGCCGCTAGATGTTGAGTTGCACCCCAATTCACCGCGAAGACGCCGAGGTGCGAGCCGCACGGGCCAAAGTTAAGACAGTTTATCCATTCTTCCCATCCGAGTCATCCGCGTAATCCGCGGTTAAATCCTCCGTGGTTTATTTCTCCACGACTTTTTGACCGCGGATTTCACGGATTTCACGGATTCAACTTTCCCATCCGAGTTATCCGCGTCATCCGTGGTTGAATCCTCCGCTCTCACTCTTACTGGCCGGCCTCCGCGGCCCCGGCTATGGACAATTGAAATCCCGCCGCCTCCTGCGAGTTGCGGACGTAGAGCTTGCCGCCGGCGACGACTACCGGATGGTTCCAGGTCTTACCTTCGAGCGCCTTGAACGAAGCCACTTCGACGAACGCCTTGGGATCGGCGCGCACCAGATGGACTTGTCCATCCTCGGCGGTAACGAGCAGCAGGCCGGTGTTTTCGAGCAGCAACACCTGGCCTTTGCCGTACCGGCCCCCTTTCCACATCCGGTCGCCGGTCTTGAGGTCGAGGCACGTAAGGAAGCCACCGTCGTTGCCGTAAATGTATCCCTGATACGTCACCAGGTCCGAAAAGTCGGGTTTCAGGTTGCGCGAGGTCCAGAGTTCCTCCGCCGCGAGTTCGCCGTTGACCCGGGTGATGCGAATGGCGCGGGTGCCGAGATTCATCGGGGTTCCGAGAAGCACCGTATCGTCACCCACGACCCTCGGTTGCAGCGCGCGGTAGCCCGAGAACTTCCATTCGTAGTTCAGCCGCACCTTGCCCGTCGCCGGCTCCGCCAGCACCAGTCCGTCATTGGAAAGCATCAGCACCAGCTCTTCGCCGGCGATGGTGCTCAACTGCGGCGATGCGTAAGTATGATCGCCCGTCGCCGCCGACCACCGGAACGCGCCGGTCTCGACATCGAATGCCAGCAGGCCCTTGCCGTCCTTGCCGCCGGCCCAGACGATCGCATTGGAGCCGATCACCAGCGGGGAACTTGCAAAGCCCCACATCGGCGCTTCCCGGCTGGCGACCTCCTTCAAATTCTTCTGCCACACTACAGCGCCGGTCATCGCATTCAGTCGCAGGAACATTCCCGTGGCTCCGGTGACGAACAATCCGCCGTTCTCGAGCGTCGGCGTGGCGCGCGGACCGGGGCCGCCCATCGGATCTTCGAGGCGCGCTTCATACTGCCGGTTCCAGATTTCGCGTCCCGAACCGGCGTCGTAGCAAACGACCGTCTCCATCGGGCCGCGTTGTTCCTGGGTGAACAGCAGATTGCCGGCGACGGCAAAGGATGACCAACCGGGACCGACGGGCACTTTCCAAAGTTGCCTGGGCGGTTGCTCGGACCAGTTGGTGGCGATCACCGGACCGTGCCAGCTCCCCGAACGATCCGCGCCGCGAAAGGCGGGCCACTCGGGATTCGCCAGATTCGTTTCGATGGAAGTCGTATTTGGCCCCGAGGCGGAAGAGCTTGTGGATCTCGCGGCAAGCAATCGATCTTCCGCCGACGGCGCCCAGCGCCAGTGCAGGGTCAGTTGGTATTCACCGTCCATGCCGTCGTTGCGAAGCAGAATGGAGAATCCGAATCCGGCGGCGGCCAGAAGCAGGGCCGCGCCGGTTCGCGCGAGCGGACGCCGCTTCTGAAACCAGGCCGCTCCGACCACGAACGCGGTCATTCCCATCGGGAGCGTGACGTAGATCGTGCCCGGTCCACGCATCAGAGGTTCCACAAGCACCATTGCGATCGCGAACACGGCGACGAGCCCCAGAAAACCGAAGACACGTTCCTTCCAGGTCGCCCGGCTCGCCGCCAGCCACCAGATTAGCAGCAGCAGACAGCAAACCATCGGCCCCATCATGGCGACCATCCAATACTTCGCCAAACCGCCTTCGAGATAGGCCGGCGCAAATCGCGCGGCGATCATCAGCACGACCAGGAGCACGCCGGGCCAGACGCGCAGGGCGCGCAACTGCGATCGCTTGACGGGAGAATTGGATTCAGCAGGCGCTGATTTGGGTTGGTCGCTCACGATTGATCGAGATTATCGGTGGCAAGGCATTGAGTGAAGGAAGTTTTGAGCGCGTGTTTAGACACGAATTTCACGAATTCTCGCGAAGCCAAACCGACGGGCGCGAGTGAGTCAACAGGCGAAATCGATTAACGCATCCAAATAATTCTCCCTCTCCTCCTCGAACGAGGAGAGGGTCGGGGTGAGGAGTCGAAATTGTTTCAACCGCTCATGAACGCTGATCATTTCGAAATGCCCAAACGGGCGCCCACGGCTTCACGCACCCGTTTCATTTCTTCCACTGTCAACGCGCCAAGTCTGCGTTCCAGCTTGACCGTCGAGACGGTCTGGATTTGCTGCAAGTGGAATGCTCCCGGTTTCAGGAACGGTTTGGGGATATTCAATTCCCAGCGATTCCCGCGAAGTGCAGTCGTGTGGAGTAGAACGGTGACGAGGTCAAGTTCGTCGTCCGCGGGGTCGCCCG
>DATEKZ010000644.1:0-2836 GCA_035277185.1 Verrucomicrobiia bacterium | reverse complement strand
GAGATTGGCGCGCGCCTTCTCGAAGCCGCCCCAGTCCACGTCGCCGCCGAAACGGTCCATCAAACTCAGCCACGCCGCGGTCCGGTCGGCGCGCGAATGACCCGGATGCGTGTAAATCCACTGCTGAAAGGCGTCCACGGTGGCGATCCACGGAAAGATTTCGAGGATCCCCTCCAGATGATCCCGCCGGGCGCGCTTCGCCTCGGCCGGCGAATAGAACGCTTCGATGAATTCGTTGCCGAGCAACTCCATGCTCATCGACGCCACTTCGCAGAATTCAATCGGAGGATTGACGCGATAGGCGTAGAAGTCTTCGTCCCGCGCAGCCAGGGCATGGAAGGCGTGCCCGGCTTCATGGAGGATGGTTTCAACGTCGCGTTGAACACCCACGGCGTTCATGAAAACGAACGGCAACCGCGACTCGGCAAGGGTGGACTGATAGCCGCCCGGCGCTTTTCCCTTCCGATTGTCGAGGTCGAGGAGGCGCAACTCGCGCATCCTCTCGAAATCCCGCGAAAGGCCGTCGTCCAACCGGTCGAAAATCCGCTGTGCGGACGAAACCATCTTGTCCACCTTCTCGAAAGGTCGCAACGGCGGCCGGTTCAACGGATCAACGGCGAGGTCCCAGGGACGCAGCGCGGAGAGATTGAGCTGGCGGCGCCGTTCCGCTTGAAGCTCGCGCACGACGGGCATGATCTTGTGTTCGATGGCGTCGTGAAATCTCAGGCAATCGTCCGGCGTGTAATCGAAGCGGCGCATCGCACGGAAGGCATGGTCGCGATAGTTTGCGAAACCGGCATTCTTCCCAATTTGCTCCCGCAGCCGGAGCAATTGGTCGAAGATCTCCTCGAATTTTTCGGCTTCCTGGAGCCGGCGCCGGGTCACGAGTTCCCAGGATTCCCGGCGCAGGTCGCGGTCCGGCTCTTCGAGATAACGCGCCATTTGCGCGAGCGTTTTTTCCACGCCGCGGAACTGCACGGTCAACGAGCCGCTGAGTTTCTGATACTGCTGGGTGACCCTGGCCTCGTCGGTTTCCAGGGCCACGTTCTCTTGGCGATACAACTCGACGTGCACTTGCGTGTTCCGATCGAAGACGTCGTAGCGCGCCTTCGACAACCGGTTTCGCAACGGATGTTCCAGGTAAATCTGCTCCAGTTTGAACTGTCGTGGTTTGAGCTGCGGCTCGATCTGCTCCACGAAGTGGAGATAAGCCTTCTCCGCATCGGCATGGTCCGTGTGGCAGGTCATCGCGATGTAGCGTTTTGATCCTTCCTCGTCGAGAGCGGCATTCAGTTCGCCCCAGTCGAGCAGCCATTGTTCGAGGTCGCCGGGCGTCGGGCACTGCGAGGTCCGCCATTCCAACACGTCGAACAAAGGCGAAATCAGGTCCCAATCGCCCAGATCGATCCCTTCCGGGACAAAGTGTCGAGGCTTGTGCGCGGGCAGGCTCTCGAACGGCAATAAATTCATGGGCGAAACAATGAGGGCAAAGGCAGCGAGTGAAAAGGAAAACGTGGGGTTGGAGCGTGATTCGTCGTGCGTGGTGCGTGGTGCGTGGTGCGTGGTGCGTGGTGCGTGGTGCGTGGTGCGTGGTGCGTGGTGCGTGGTGCGTGGTGCGTGGTGCGTGAAGCAGACGCAGGCAATCCGAATGCTTGTTCACGCATCCCGCATCACGTCTTGCGCTTCACCACCACCCCCACGTACCGCCACCTCTTCGCGAATTCCTCATGCGTCAGCGTCTCTTTTCCGGTAAGCGGGTCGCCCACCGTGATGGTTCGGTCACCCACCTCCAGAACCGTCGCGTAATGGTCGAGCAGGAACGCAAACCTGATCAACGCCAGTGTGTAACCGGCCTGCTTCAGATCGGCGACCGATTTGAACGGACGATAGTCGCAGATCAATCCTTCCGCAGCGTAACGCTGTCGCAGAGTCCGGCACAGGATATCGGGCGGCGTGCCCAGGGCGGTGCTCGTGTTGCAAAGCCGCGCGATTTCGCCCTCGTCAGCGCCAAAGCCGAGCCGCCGCAGCGCCGTCACCGCCGCGGCCGGACCGCAGGTATAATCTGTGTTCTGCAGGCAGATGCCGTCGGAATCGATCCGGGTCTGGAGCGCATCCAATTTGTCGCGATTGAACGCGGGCGCCAGAAACGGCCACGCTGACACTTGAAACACCACCCACACCATCAGCACGCTGACCGCGATCCGGTCCCGCCGCAATGGAAGTTTGCAGAGAGGCGTGGTCAGAACCATCGTCCCGACCAGCGCCGTCCAGGCGAACTCGCTCCGTCCCGCCATCAGCCAGGAAAACGGCGGCACAAATTCCAAAACACGGAAACGGTACGCCAGCCCGATCAGGACAATCAGAGTCAGCGGCATCAGGTAGCCGAGCAGCCAGAACGGTTTCGCGAGGCGTGAGAACCAGCGTCCCACCCAGACGCCCATCGCGCCGAGCATCACGATTCCAATTGTTTCCGCCCAGGGCTGCATAGGTTTGGCGTTTTGTCCTGGTCCGACGAACTTCGTGTCCGAACTGACACTCCGTGTCCGAACCGGCGCGTCGCTCGTTTAGACAGTTCCAGGCCGGAGGGCTCACCCGCCGCTGCACGGGGGAATCGAGCGGCCGTCATTTTCTGTGTTCAAAATCCATAAATCTGTGTTACATACTCTCGCGGATAAGCCGCATGGTTCGAAGCGAATGGAAATTATGAAGACGAATTGCTTTCTCTTGTTTGCCGTCGCGGGACTGCTGGCCGGTTGCTATACGCCGACTCGGAAGGATGTTTATACGTACCGCAATGACGTTGGCCAGGGCATCGACTTCATCACCGACAATGAGC
>DATEKZ010000643.1:0-12390 GCA_035277185.1 Verrucomicrobiia bacterium | reverse complement strand
GCCCTCTACGGCAGGCGGGACGCCTGCCGCTACCAACAACTCGGAGATCGCCCCTTCCGCCGAAATGGCGGAATTCGAGTCCGCCTGTTTCGATCGTCAGCCGACGCACATCTTCAAAAACTGCTTTTCGTCGATGATCTTCACGCCGAGTTTTTGGGCCTTGTCGAGCTTGGAGCCGGCTTCCTCTCCTGCGACGACGTAATCGGTCTTCTTGCTGACACTGCCGCTGACTTTGCCGCCGAGCGCTTCGATCTTCGCCGTGGCTTCTTCTCGCGTCATCGAAGGCAGGGTGCCCGTGAGGACGAAGGTCTTGCCGGCGAACGGTCCAGGCGCAGCCGCCGGCTGGTAGAGTCCGGATTTGAAGTTCAAATCGGCTTTGCGCAGACGATCGATGAGCTGCCGGTTCCGCGGGTCGCCATACCACTGTGCGATGCTGTCGGCGATGACTTCGCCGACATCGTCCGTCTCGTAGAGTTGATCGATGCCCGCGGCGAACACCGCATCGAGATCCGGGTAGCTGCGTCCAATGGCCTTGGCCACGCCCGCGCCGACGTGCAGGATGCCAAGGCCGTAAACCACGCGCCACATGTCGCGCGATTTGCTGGCGGCGACGCCGTCGAGGAAGTTGCGCGCTGACTTTTCACCCATGCGCTCGAGATTGGCGAGTTCGTCGAGCTTCAAACGGTAGAGGTCGGCCACGTCGTGCACCAGACCGCTTTTCACCAGTTGCGCCACGAGCACTTCGCCGCCCCCTTCGATGTCCATGGCGCCGCGCGAACACCAGTGCTCGATGCGTCCACGAACCTGGGCGGGGCAATCCGGATTCGTGCAACGCAAGACGGCGGCCTCGTCTTCGCCCTCAACCGCTTTGCCCTTCGAAACTTTTGAGCCGCACTCCGGGCATTGCTTCGGAAAATGAAAGGTCTTCTCGCCTCCGGTTCGCTTCTCGGTCACGACGCGGACGACTTCAGGGATGATCTCGCCGGCCTTTTGAATCACCACGGTATCACCCACGCGCACGTCGAGCCGGCGAATCTGGTCTTCGTTGTGGAGCGTAGCGCGCTTGACGGTGGTGCCGGCGAGAAAAACCGGTTCCAGTCCGGCGACCGGCGTCAACGCGCCGGTGCGGCCGACCTGAATGGTGACGGATTTGAGTTTCGTTTCGGCCTGGTCGGGCGCGTATTTGTAAGCCATGCCCCAGCGCGGCGCCTTGGAGGTGACGCCAAGTTTGTCGCGCAGCGGGATCGAATTCAACTTGATGACCGCGCCGTCCGTCTCGTAGGCAAAATGATCTCTGATCCTGTCGAGTTCGTCGATCGCCCGAAGGAGTTCGTCCGCGGAGCGACAAAACCAGTGCTTCTCCGGCGTCTTGAATCCGAGAGACTTCAGCCAGTGGAGAAGTTCAATCTGGGTCTGCGGCGGTTTGCCGCCGTCGATGTGACCGGTGCCGTACAGAATGATGTCGAGGCGGCGTTTGGCGACCAGCTTCGGGTCGAGTTGCTTGAGCGAACCCGCGGCGGTGTTGCGCGGATTCGCGAACAGTTCCTCCCCTGCGGATTTCCTCTCCGCATTGACCTTCGCAAAACTCTCCTTCGTGAAATAGACCTCCCCGCGCACCTCCATGACACGCGGGATGCCTTCGATGGCGTCTTCGGACCTGGAACGCGACGCCATGGCACGCGTCCCCACCAGCTTCAACGGGAGGCTCCGGATCGTTTTCAGGTTCGCCGTGATGCCGTCGCCCGCTGTGCCGTCGCCGCGCGTGGCGCCAACGGTGAAAAGGCCCTCCTCATAGCGCAGATTGATGGCAACCCCGTCCACTTTGGGTTCGACCACCCATTCAGGCTTTTCATGGGGGAGGAGTTTCTGCACACGCGCGACGAACTGCCGCACCTCCTCCTGCGAATAGGTATTGTCGAGGCTCATCATGGGCGCGAGGTGCCGGACCGGCTTGAACTTGTCGAGCGGCGTGCCTCCCACGCGATGGCTCGGGGAATCCGGCGTCGCCAGATCAGGAAATTGCTTCTCCAGATCGAGCAGCTCGCGGTAAAGCCTGTCGTAGTCGAAATCCGAAATGACCGGTTTCGCCTCGACGTAGTAGGCGTGGTCGTGCTTGCGGATTTCTTCAACCAGCGTCGCGTGGCGGTTTTTGGCTTCGGCCAGAGTCATGGACACGAGTTATCCGAATTTTCGCGAATTGGAAAGCCGGCACTTTCCGTTCGGCGGAATCGGCAAACTGCCATCCGCCACACGCTTTCGCCCAAACGCCGCGCTCGCCAGAATGCCGCGACCTCAATGCCTCACAAACTCCTCGTAAAGCTTCGCGTAATGGCTCCTGCGGGCGAGCAGTTCTTCATGCGTGCCGCGCTCGACGATCTCGCCGTTGTGCATCACCAGAATCTGGTGCGCATGGCGGACGGTGGAAAGCCGGTGCGCGATGACAAAGCTGGTGCGGCGTTCGAACAGCTTTTCCAGCGCGTGCTGGATGATCGCCTCGGTGTGAGGATCGACCGCGCTGGTGGCTTCGTCGAGGATCAGGATGCGCGGCCGGGCCACCATGGCGCGAACGAAACAGAGCAGTTGCCGCTCGCCGGCGCTGAAGTTGGAGCCGCGTTCGGCCACTTTGGTTTCATACCCTTTTTCGAATCGCAGAATGATGTCGTGCACGCCAAGGCTCCTCGACGCTTCGATTACCTCCGTATCGGCGGCATCCGACCGGCCAAATTTGATGTTCTCCATCACCGTGCCGGTAAAGAGAAAGTTGTCCTGGGTAACAATGCCGATCTGTTTGTGGAGCGACTCGACGGTTGCCGTCTGGAGGTCGATCCCATCCATCGTGATGCGGCCCTGTTGCGGTTCGTAGAAGCGGGCGAGCAAGCTGATGATGCTGGTCTTGCCGGAACCCGTCGCTCCGACCAGCGCCACGGTTTCGCCCGGCTTCGCTTCAAAGTGGATGTCTTTGAGAATCCACGTGTCCGCCGGCGTCGTGTCGTACTTGAAGAAAACGCGGTCAAAAATGATGTGGCCGCGCACGGCCGGCAACGCAGTGGCGTCCGGCCGGTCTTTGATCTGAGGCTCTGTGTCGAGCAACTGGAAAATGCGCTCGGCGCTCGCGGCGGTCGAAAGGACGGCGTTGTAAAGGTCGCCCATCGTCTGGATCGGGCCGAAGAACATACCCAGGTAAAGGATGAAAGCGGCGAGTTCGCCGACGGTAACTTCCCCTTGCATGGCGAGGGTGCCGCCGTAACCGAGAATGATCGCCATGCCCAATCCCGAGACCAGGCCCACGAAGGGCATGTAGGTGTGAAAGATGCGCACGGCGATGAGGAAGCGGTCGAAGTAAACGCCCTGCAGGTTCTGGAAGCGCGCGAGGTTTTCCTCCTCCCGCGCGAAGGCCTGGGCCACGCGCACGCCCGCGATGTTTTCCGCCATGGCCCCGGTGATGCGTGAGCTTTGAGCGCGCAGTTCACGATAGGCCTTCATGCCGCGCTGATGGAAGAGACGCGTCGCCACGGCCAGCGGCGGGATCACGACGCTCACCGCCAGGCAGAGCCGCCAGTCATATTGCAACATCAGCGTCAGGACCCCGGCCAAGGTCAGCACGCTGGCGAGCATCTGGTTGGCGCCCCACGTCATGATGCGGTCGAGCGCTTCGATGTCGTTGTCGGCGCGGCTGATGATGCGGCCCTGGTGCGTCTTGTCGAAATAGTTCAGAGAAAGTTTTTGGATGTGCTCGAAAACGGCCAGCCGGATGTCTTCGATCGCGCCGTGGCCGATGGCAATGGCGGTTTTCACCTGCACGACCGAGAGGAACCAGCCGAGCAGGAGGTTTCCGAGGTAGATGACGCTGACGAGGAGGATGCCCTGCATCGCCGCCTGCGCCGCCGCGCCGCCGGTGAGATAACGATCGATGCCCACCTGGATGAACTTGGGGCCCAGCAGTTGCGACAGCGTGGCGAGGAGGGTGAAAAGGAGGTTGAGGGCAAACGCGCGTTTGTAGGGGCGAAGGTAACCCATCAGGCGGGTAAATGTCGCCGCGCTCATCCGCTTCTGCGCGAATTCTTCTTCGAGTAAGAGGTCGTCTTTGGTGGCCAAGAGTCAGTTGTCAGTTGTCAGTTGTTAGTCGCCAGTGGTCAGTGGTCAGGAGTCAGTTGACATTATCGTTCGCCCGGTGCTTCCGGTTCGTCCTTCCTTCTCACTGTTCCGATGGACTTCAAATACGCATTGAGGCGTGGAGCGGGTTCATCAACGAGCGGTTTAATCGTTTTTACCTGTGCTTGCGCGATCAGGTTTTCGGCGGAACGCGCGCCGCAGGAAATGTTGAGTCTCCTTGAGCGAACCCCGTGCTGTCCTTACGAAACGCCGGTTATCCTGGCAGGTGCCGCGTCCAGTTCCCTCGGGGATGTTTGCTCCGATGCTATCCGCTGCGCGAACCAGTTGTCTGCCAACCGTGTCTCTGGCAAAGTTACTCCAACCGACAACCAGCTCCCAAACCTCGTCTGCCAACTTCTCAGAGAGTCGATAGACGTGCAAGTTTTCAAATGCGCTTTTCATAGCTCCTTTCGTGTGTTGATTTTCAAGACGCTCTGCCGCTCGGCTGTGACTTGCCACTGACAACTAGCAACTAACAACTGACGGCTGACCACTGACCACTGACTTTTCATGTTTTGATTTGTTTCTCAAAAATCTCACAATAAAACCCGCTGCGGCTCACGAGTTCGTCGTGCGTGCCGCGTTCGACAATTCGTCCCTCCTTCAGGACCAGGATCTGGTCGGCCGACCGAACGGTCGAGAAACGGTGCGCGATCACGAATGTGGTGCGGCCTTCGCACAGCCGGCGCATCGCCTCCTGCACCAAACGCTCCGTTCCCGAATCCACGCTCGCCGTGGCGTCGTCGAGGATCAGGATGCGCGGATCCATCAGGAATGCCCGGGCGATGGCGATGCGTTGGCGCTGGCCGCCGCTGAGCGACACACCGCGCTCCCCAATGACGGTGTCATAGCCGGACTCCAGTTCCATGATGAATTCGTGCGCCTGCGCAGCCCGGGCGGCGCGCTCGATGTCCTCGCGCGGGGCTGCCGGTTTCCCGTACGCGATGTTTTCCGCCGCGCTCGCGCTGAACAGGAACGTTTCCTGAAAAATGACGCTCACGCTGCGCCGGAGCTGCCCGAGCTTCAGCTCGCGAACATCGACGGCATCAACCAACACGCTCCCGCTCGACGTGTCGTAAAAGCGCGGGATCAGATTGACAAGCGTCGTCTTTCCGGAGCCGGTCGGGCCGACGATGGCGACGGTTTGTCCGGGCCTGGCCTCGAAGCTCACGTCGATCAACGATGCCTTGTCGTCGTGGTAGTGGAAGCTCACATGATCGAACGCCACGCGCCCGCAACGCATCGGCGCCCGCTCACCCGCCGTTCGGGCGCCCATGGACCCAGAGTTGGCCCCCTCACCCGGCCTCCGGCCACCCTCTCCCCCATTGGGGGAGAAGGACGGGGTGAGGGGGCGCGGTGCATGGAGAGGGGGCCCGACGGGAAGCTCAACGCGATTTCCAATCTCAGTCTGATTCGCAGCGCGCACAAAGGCGGAGTCGGTCGGCAGGACCGGGGAGGGGTCTGGCAGGTGGCGCTCGCCACTTTTGATGATTTGGGGTTCCCGAATCACTTCGAGCACCCGCTCGGCGCTGGCGCTGGCGTGTTGAATGATGTTGGTGAACTGGCCGACCATTCCCATCCGATGACCGATCGCCATCACGTAAAGGACCACCTTGGCCAGATCGCCGATGGGCAGAGCGCCGGCGATGACCAGCCGTCCGCCGACCCAGAGAATCAACGGCAGGCTCAGACCGAAGATGAACTGGGCGAACGGCACACGCGCCGCCCAGTAGTTGACGGTTTGCATTAACGTCGTCAAAAAGGCGTCCTTGCGAATGCGAAACCGGGCGACTTCAGCCGACTCCCTGGCAAACGCCTTGACGACGCGAACGCCGGCAATGTTCTCCTGAATCACCGTCGTCATCGCGCCGTGCAGGTCGTCCACCTTGCGCCACTGCGGCTGGAGCCGGCTGGCGTAGAAGGCAATCAGGCCGATGGTCGGTCCCAACGTCAGCAAGGCGAGCAACGCCAGCAACGGGCTGATCGCGAAAATCAAACTCACCGTGACGATCAACGACACGACGATATCAACGCTCAGGAACAGACAGGCGAAAAAGAAATCCTGCAACCGGAAGATGTCGCTGGTTGAACGGGAGATCAGTTCGCCGGTGCGGGCCTTGTCATGGTAGCGAAAGGCCAGCCGTTGAATGGAGTCGTAAATGGCAGCGCGGATGTCGCCGAGCGTGCGCTGGACGACGCGGTTGCGGATCGGGCCGAGAATGAAACCGTTGCCGGCGCGTATCAGCACGAGCGCAACGAACAATGTCACGAACGCCGCCAGGTCTGGGTGGGTTCCCCGGTCGACGTGGTCTCGCAACTGCGTAATGACGGCGCCGATGATCTGGGGCAGCGACATTTCGATCGCGATATTGACGAGCAGCAGCAGGACCGAGAGCGCCACCTGGGTGGGATATTTGCGCAGGAAGACGAGCACACCGAGCAGACTGCGCGGTTTGACCTTTGCTTTGGCTGGTTCTTCGGACGACATCGCGGGACTCCGCACCCGGTCCATCAAGGGGGCGAAAGTTTTGCCAAACCGTGCCAATTTGCCATCAAAATCTTTACCGCCGCACGGTCTTTGCCTAGACTCGGCCCCGATGAACTCGCCCGAGTACACGCTCCGCCGCGCCACGGTCGATGATCTGATCGGTTTGAAGCAATTGTGGGAGCGCGCGCACCTTCAGGTGCTCGACCTGGAAAAGCGGCTCACCGAGTTTCAACTCATCGTTACCGACACCGGCGACCTGCTTGGCGCGATCGGGCTGCGAATCGACGGCAAGCACGGCCGGATTCACAACGAGGCGTTCGCGCAGCCGGAAGATCAGGACAAATTCCGCCAGCAACTCTGGGAACGCGTTCAGACGATCGCACGCAATCACGCGCTGGCGCGGTTGTGGACGCAGGAATCCGCGCCGTTCTGGGGCCAGCGAGGGTTCGCGGAGGCGGACCCGGAGACCGCTAAGAAACTCCCGGCAGCTTTTGGCGATCCGGCCAAACACTGGCTGACGTTGCAGCTCCGGGAGGAAAGCATCGCCCCGACTTCAGTCGAACGCGAGTTCGAGTTGTTCCAGGCCTCCCAGCGGGAAAGCTCCGAGAAGATCATGCAACAGGCGAAGGTGCTGAAAAACGTGGCCTACGTCATCGTCGGAATCGCGCTCGTGGTCGGCCTCTTCTTCCTGCTGCAGGTTCTCATGAAGAATCCGAACGCCCTTTTTCCAGGACGCCAGTAAGGCCCCCAAGGTCATCCGGCGCGTCCGAAGCGACTAGACTTCCGATACTCTCATCGCGATCTGGTAGAAACCGGCCGGACCCTGTCTTTCCACATAAACCGTCACAAAATCGTCGATCCCCGGAATCGAAGCCTGGTTCGTTCCGCCCGGGGTCGTCGAAAAGGGAACGTTTGTGGAGGGTCCTCCGAGCGTCTCCTGATATCGGACCTCGTAGGTCAGGTTGGTCGAAGCAAGGAAATTGAGCGCCAGTCGGTTGGTGTTCGCCGGGGCAACTCCCATCGTGGAAAATTCGAAGAAGACCTCAGGAAGGGCGATCCTCAACACGCTTGCGGCTTCCAATTCCACCGCGTACGAGACCAGCGGAAAATTGGCCGGACCAGTCCCGGCAATCACGCTGCCGTCCAGGCGAAAGCGCGAGCCGTGCCCCGAACACTGCATGAAACCCGTGGCGCCGCCTGCGAACTTTGCGACGGCACAACCCTCGTGTGTGCACTCGGAACTCAGCACGTGAAACTGGCCTCCCGACGCGCGGTTGATGATCAGTGGATAGAGCGATGGAATCGGGTTCCTCGGTTTACGACATTGCGGCGCGCCGCTGACCGGGGCGGCGATCACGTCCGAAGGACCGATGCGCACCGAACCGAAGTCGGTTTGCAAAGCGGGAAAATCGCTCAGCCTCAGCCGAAGAACGCCCCCCTTCGGCAGCACCTGGGCGATCAACGTGTTCGTCCACGTCCTGCCGAGAAGGCTCGACGTGGCGGTCAGCAGCGTGAAAGTCCTGATAAACTTGCGTCGAGACGGGTTGAAACAAGACTCGGAGGGCATGACTTCGGTTGGTTTCACCATTGCACGTTCGTGTCACTCACGTTCCCAAGCCGGACGGCTGCGCCAATAGAGCTTCCGCCATGCGGTTTGTCAACCCGTGACCCGGCGGAGGGTGCGATTCAAAGTGGTGGGCACGAAGCTGGATCGGAGCGCGGCTGTGTCGCAGACCAGCCGCAGCGGATTCGCTGTTTTGAGGGCGCTGCGGCTGGTCCCCCACCCGTACACAGCCGCGCTCCTGCCCACCGATTTGAATCACACCCCCCGGCGGAGGCAACCTGGCGGCGCATCTCCGAATTGTCGGTGGTCGCGTTGAGCGTGGCGGCGGGCGGCGCACACAACCTGACAGCGCCGGCTCCCACGTTGATCGCGAGAGCCTCGAAAGGTTTGCGGCCGGCCGGAAAAGACGTATGCTGCGGCACATGACGTTTCACCGTCATTAAATGGCTACTGCCACAGCGTCCAACCCGGGAGCCGCCAGAAATCGTTTTGCCGAACGCATTGTTGCCGGGAATCTGAGCCTCCGCCGTACCCGGACTGAAATCCTGCAAGTCAATGTCGGCAGGATATGCAATCTGGTTTGCAACCATTGCCATGTGAACGCCGGACCGGCACGCAAAGAGATCATGACGCGCGAGACCATCGATCGCGTCATCGACTGGCTTGCGCGGACGGACATCCCGATGGTGGACATCACCGGTGGGGCGCCGGAGATGATTCCCGACTTTCGCTACCTGGTTGAGCGCGTCAAGGCGTTGAGTCCGGCGCGCCACATCATCGACCGCTGCAATCTGACCATCCTGATGGAGCCCGGCCACAAAGGATTGGCGGAGTTTTTGGCTGAGCGCGAAGTGGAAATCATTGCGTCGCTCCCTTGTTACACTCCAGGGAACGTCGACGAACAGCGGGGTGAAGGGGTCTTTGATGAAAGCATTCGCGCGCTGCAGTTGTTGAACAAGCTTGGTTACGGCATCCATCCCGCGCTTCCTCTGCATCTCGTCTATAACCCCAACGGGGCTTTCCTTCCCGGGCCGCAGACGGAACTCGAAGCCGGTTACAAAAGGGAGCTGAAGGAAAACTTCAGCATCGCTTTCAACCGGCTCTTGACGATTACGAACATGCCTATCGCCCGGTTCGCCGCTTACCTCCGCCACAATCAAAAGTACGACCAATACGTGGAACTGCTGGTCAATTCGTTCAATCCACAGACCGTGGACGGCCTCATGTGCCGCAACACGCTCAACGTCGGTTGGCGCGGCGAAGTGTATGACTGCGACTTCAACCAGATGCTCGACCTGCAATGGACCGGCGCGCGCCAGCTCTACCTGTGGGACATCGATCCCGCCGCCGTCGAGGGACGCGCGATCACGACGGGCGACCATTGCTTCGGTTGCACGGCGGGATGCGGGTCCAGTTGCAGCGGGGCCCTGCTCGCCTGACGCTGCGGACCCTGGCGCTCGGAGGCTCAGGCGACTTCTCACCCCTCACCCTGACCCTCTCCCCGTTGAGGGGAGAGGGGACGGCAAGCGGGACCGTCAAAACATTCGTGCGTCACCGAGCAAGCGGCGCGCGCGCTTCTCTCGCTCTCCTCCTCGACCGAGGAGAGGGCAAGGGTGAGGAGTCGATTCGTGTAATCCGTGTCAAAGAATCTCGCGCAAATCGTATCCTGTTTCGCGTGTTTCGCGGGGGGCAGCCGGCGAAAAATCATCCGCATGGTATGAACTGCGGACCATCGGACCGCTCGCAACGTGCACAAAACCCAATCGCTTGGCGACCTGCTTGTAGTCGGCAAATCCTGCGGGCGAAACGAACTCCACCACCGGCAGATGTTTCAACGTCGGTTGAAGGTACTGGCCGAGCGTGAGAATGTCGCAACCGACCCCACGCAGGTCTTCGAGGGCTGTAAGGATTTCTTCTCCTGTTTCGCCCAGGCCCAGCATCAGGCCTGACTTGGTGTAAATCGTGTCGCCGCGTTTCGTTTTCACCTTGCCCAGCACGCTCAGGGAACGGTCATAGGTCGCGCGGTGGCGCACGGCCGGCGTCAGACGCCGTACCGTTTCCAGGTTGTGATTGAAGATGTGCGGGTTCGCCGACAACACCACGTCGATCGATTCGTCACGATCGTTGAAGTCGGGCGTGAGCACTTCGATGACAACGCCTGGATTAAACGCACGCACGGCTTCGATGGTCTGCCGAAAGTGGCCCGCGCCGCCGTCCGCGAGATCGTCGCGGGCAACCGCGGTGACGACGACATGTTTCAGGCGCATCCGGCGGGTCGCCTCCGCCACGCGCCGGGGTTCGTCGGCTTCGAGCGCAAACGGCTTCGCCGTGGTCACCGCGCAAAACCCGCAGGCGCGCGTGCAGCGGTCGCCGGCGATCATGAACGTCGCCGTTCCCTTGCTCCAGCATTCCCAGTGGTTGGGGCATTTGGCGCTCTCGCAAACGGTGTGGAGCTTAAGTTCATCCAGGAGACTGCGCGTGTGCGCAAACGTGTCCGAGGTGGGCAGCTTGATGCGCAGCCATTCCGGCAGACGCGGACGGGGTTTCAAATCAACTTCGACAGTATTCATTCCGTTTTCTTAACGATGCAGTTCAACCCGCGAAACACGCGAAATACGCCAAAGAAGAGCATGCGACAGCGGTTGAACACTACGCATTCCTGCCTTCCAGCGTCTTCCAGAACGCAGCCAGTTCTTTCGCGCCGAAGTCGGCCAGCACCTGGCCGTCCACTTCAATGACCGGCGCCAACGTCTGTTGGGAGAGCCGGTACATCTCATCGTACGCCTTGCTGTCGCCGATCACATCCAGAACTTCGTATCGGATGCCGTGGTCGTCGAGCCAATCCATCGCCTGCCGGCACCAGCCGCAATAGGGTTTGATAAACAGTCGGACTTCACCGGGTTGGTACATCGTCTTTTGGTCCGTGGTTCGTGGTTCGTGGTCAGTTGGAGCAGGGCTCTTTCCAGTGAGTCTTCCGGCGACGGACAACAACCGACTGACCACTGACGATTTCATGTTTCCGTAATGATCGTATCGCTATGTTCGTAGGCTGGTGCGCAGCAGCACAGCAGGCGCAGCGCCTCGCGGCCCGTGTTCCAAAGCTTGTGTTTCCGGCCGGGCGGGATCGCGATGGCGTCGCCGGCCTTCACCTCTCGCGTCTCGCTGTCAATCCGCATGCGGCCCGTGCCGGCCGTGATGACGTAAATCTCTTCGGCCTTCGCGTGATAATGTTCCAGCGTGCTCCCTCCGACCGGCACGCGCGCCTCGGCCAGACTTTGGTTGCGGATGGCAGAATTGCGGTAGGCGAGCAGTTCGCGAATTTCCGAACCGTCCTTCGTGATAAAGGCCGGCGCATCTTCGAGACTCCTGACTTCCATACGCGGCGCTAACTTAGCGCAGTCCGGTTTCGACACAATGACGGAGTTCGCCCGAGAAGTGAGAAGATCTTCCCAGCGTGAAGCGGGAACAGAATTGCATTTCCGGCCTGTCCATGTAACCTGCCTGCCGCATGAATCTTCGAGGGTCGCTCTGGGCTGCGTGGCTTTTTGCCCTGGTCTCTTGCCTGCCGCTTGCGATCCGCGGAGCTGACTTCACGGCCGAGGATTTCCGGCAAACCAAATTGGAAGCCGAGAAAGGTGATCTCGAAGCCCAGGTGGAACTGGGGTTCATGTATTTTTCAGGCGAGGGCATTCCTCAAAACTACGGCGAGGCCCTCAAATGGTATCGCCGCGCGGCGGACAAAGGAAATGCCGCCGCTCAAAACAACCTCGCGTCCATGTATCTCAATGGGATGGGGGTTCCCAGGAATCCCATCGAAGGCGCGAAGTGGATGCAGTCGGCCGCGAAACAGGGTTTGCCCAAAGCCCAGTTGAACATGGGCGCACTCTATACCGACGGCCTCGGAGTCGGCCGCAACGCGCTGGAAGCCGTCCGGTGGATCCGCCGGGCCGCCGACCAGGGCGACGCCGAAGGACAACGCATCTTCGGACACGTCTTCGCCGAGGGCCAACTGGCACGGGCCGATTCTGTCGAGGCGTACAAATGGTTCGTGCTTGCGGCGGCGCAAGGAGACGACGAGGCGCAGGAAGCCCGCGACCGGATCGCAACGAACCTGACCGACAAACAAATCGCCGAGGGCCAGCGTCGGGCGTCCGCATTTGTCGCGCGCCCGGAGCCGGGCCGAACG
>DATEKZ010000642.1:0-4629 GCA_035277185.1 Verrucomicrobiia bacterium | reverse complement strand
CAGATTCAACTCACGCACAGCGTTTCGGCGGGGCTGGATTATGCAGCCGTGGGTCCCGAGCACGCCTGGCTCCGCGACCAGAAGCGTGTCGAGTACACCTACGCCACGGACGACGAGGCGTTGAACGCGTTCATGAAACTGGCGCAGCTGGAGGGAATCATTCCGGCACTGGAGTCCGCTCACGCGATTGCCGAGGTGATCAAATGCGCGCCGAAGATGCGCAAAGAGAACCTGATCATCGTCAACCTCTCGGGCCGCGGCGACAAGGACGTGGCGCAAGTGGCGGCGAAGGTTGGATTGCAAATGCCGGAGTGAGTGGCTGGGCAACTACAACCTCGGCGCTGGCGGCCTGATCGGATCCTTGAACGGCAACACGCCCTTCGCCTTCGTTTTTCGTTTGAAGACCCTGTCGCCGCAGGTCACATAAAGTTCGTCGAGGTTCGGCCCGCCGAAAGCCACATTCGACAACCACGCGCGTTGCGGTTTCGAAATGATGCCGTTCACGCGCCCGGCCTGGTCGCAGAACTGCAAACCCATTTCCGTCGTGACGTAAAGCCGGCCCTGAGTATCGACCTTCATGCCGTCCGCGCCGCTTTGCATCGAGCCGTCCACGATGTGCAGGTGAAAGTAGCGCTGTTTGTGCGCCAGGGAGCCATCGGGTTGAATTTGAAACGAGTAAACAAAGGGTCCGCGGGTGTCGGCCACGTAGAGAAGGCTTTGGTCGGGTGACAGCACGAGGCCATTGGGTCGTTCGATCCCCGTGTCCACCGCTCGACGCTCGCCGTCGCCGTTGGCGAACCAGACTTTCTTGTTGCCGGGATCCGTCCAGTACCCGCCGTCCAGCGCGGGAACGATGTCGTTGGATTCAACGTCCCGCAATACTTCCTCTTCGACGCCTGACTCGTCGAAGCGGGTGAGCACCTTCCTTCCGTTGGCGCAGGCGTAAAGGCGGCCGTCCTTGCCGAACGTCAGGCCGTTCGCGCCGCCGGTATTCTCGGCGAACACGGTGACCTTGCCGTCGAGGCCGACCTTGTGAATGCGGTTGTTCGGAATGTCGGTGAAAAAGAGTTCGCCCTTTTCGTTGACGGCGGGACCTTCGGTGAACTTGTGTCCTTCGCTGACGAGTTGCCAATCCGCGCCCGGAATCAGGATCTGCATGACGGGTGTATTGGTTTGGCTGAGCGGATTCGCCTTGATCGGCGCGGGCCAATCGCGCCAGAGCCAGCGGAGCGCCTCGGGAAAAATGGCCGTGGCATGTTTGCTGTTGTGGGCGCCGTCGCCCCACTCATGCTTCACGTCGTAACCGGCGAATTCCAGCGCGCTGAGCATGTCTTGATTTGCCACCCACCAGTTGCCTCCATAGATGTTGAGATCCCCGCTTCCATCCTGGAGGAACACGCGGATGGGCTTGGGCTCGGTTTTGCGGATCAGCGTGGGATAATCGTTGCCGCCGCGAAGGCCGACGTAGGTGCCGATTGCGCTGAAGACGCGGCGAAAGGCATCCGGCCTTTCCCAGGCCGCGGTGAACGCGCAGATCGCCCCGCTGCTGTTGCCGGCGATGGCGCGGTCATCTGCGTTCGTTGACAGGTTGAGCTTATGCTCGCGGCTTATGTGCGGGAGCAGCTCTTCGATCAGGAAACGGGCATAGCTGTCGCCGAGGCCGTCGTATTCGTAGCTGCGATTGAACCGGTCGAGCGCGTTGGTTGAAGGCGCCTTGACACGGCCGTGCATGACGAAGACGCCGACCAGCGGCGGGATTTCCCTTTTGTGAATGAGGTTGTTGAAGACGTTGGTGGCGCTGTATTGCAGACCATCCTGAAAAACCATGACGGGCGATGGCCGGGACGCGTCGTAAGCGTGCGGTTTGTAAACCCAGTAGTCGCGCGTCGTGCCGGGAAAGATTTTGCTCTGCTCGAACACACCTTTGATGACTTCGCCCTGGGGCACGTCGGGCTGAGGTTTGGAGTCCGGACCGGGCTGATAGTCATCGGCGGCGCGAGAGGCCACGGCGGCAAGGCAGAGAAACGTCAGGATGTGTTTGCGCATAGGGTGCGCGAATTATGCGCGGCGGCGGATTGAATTCAACCTGATGTTTTCGGGACGAACGATTGTTGTCTCAGAGAGTCTCCTGGACCCAGAGCAGCAACTTCTTGAGCCATCGAAAGTGGATGAAGCCGTGAACGTAGAGAAATTCGGCGGCCAGGATGATTCCGAAGAGCAACGCCCACGCTCTGCAGGCGTGCCGTGTTTTCTTGTCTTTTTTCACCAACAATGCGCCGGCGAAATTGGCGACTCCGATAAGCCCCAATCCGCCCAACGTCAGCATTTGGAGTTTGGGATCGGACAGCAACCGGATGCTGCCGAGCCGCAGACTGGTGATGGCGGGAATGCCGATCAGGACGATCACCAACAGCGCGCTGTTTGCCACGTGAACCAGCCATCGCTGCGTACTCTGGCGCACTTTTTTGCCCGATGACTTCATCCTTTGCGATCATACGGTGGCCGTCTCGTTGCGGGAAACAAATGTTGTGCAAGACCGGGCCGGTTACGTCTTCTTTTGGTTCATCGCTCGATGGAGGAGAGGCCATCGCTCCTCGACGAATTCTTCCAACCACGCAAGCACAAAAGCTGTAATAATTGCTACACGAAAAGCACCAACTCGATCAAACGGTTGCCTTCCGCGAGACTCTCGGGGACCAAAAAAACCGCATCACCGGTTGCCGCATTGGGGATGTTCAATCAGCACATCGGCCAGAGCGTCCAGTTGCTTTCGCGCGTGTTCGCCGGAGATGACAAAGCGGAAGTAACCCTCTTTCGGACCGCCGGGGTATCGGGTGAGCGCCGGGAAAATGCCGGCCGCAAGCAGGCGGCGTTTCAAGGTGTCCGTTTCCCTCCGGCTACGCGGAATCACCGGAACGATGGGACCCGGTTCGTCTGCTAACGGGAATCCAGCCTTCCACAGCCGGCCTTTGACGTGATCTGCATTTTGATGCAATCGCCGGCGAAGGCGGCGGTCGTGCTTCAAAATGGCGAGGGCGGTCAGCGCGGCATTTGCGAGCGGAAGCGGTACCGGCGTGTTGCCGGCAAACAACCGGCTGCGCGAGATGATTTTTTCTTTCACCGGGCGCGAACAGATGATGGCGCCGCCGTACGTCCCGAAGGCTTTGCTGAGTGTGATTGTCTGGATGAGGCGCCGGCGGCCCACGCCTTCGAGCTCCACGGCGCCTTTGCCGGTCTTACCGAGGATGCCTGCGCCGTGCGCGTCGTCCACCAGTATCCAGGCGTCGTGTGGAAGCGCCTTTCGCAAGGCCCGCAGCGGCGCCACGCTTCCATCATGCGCAAACATTCCATCGGTCAGCAGGACCGGGCGGCCGCCTGACCCAAGACGTCCGACAACGCGAGCAACACCGGAGACGTCACGATGCTTGAACTGAATGATGGGACAGCCGAGGAACTTTGCCGCGTCGGCAAGGCACCCGTGCGACCGTTCGTCGATCAGCGCGTGGGAGAACTCTCCGGCCAGTGCCTGCGCGACGGCCAGGTTGGTGACGTAACCGTTGGAGACCAGCAGCGCGGATTCGGCGTCGAAAAAATCCGCGAGTTCATTCTCCAATTGCTGGTAAAGTTCGTGATTCCCGGTCGTCGTCCTCGAAGCTGCCACGTTCAGGCCATACTTTTCGACTCCGTCACGGACCGCCCGCAGTACTTTCGGATGGCTTGCGAGCCGGAAATAATCGCAACCGCTGAAATAGGAGAGCTTTTTCCCGCGGAACGACACGTAAGTGCGGTCCACTTGCTGGACGGACGGCGGCAGTTGGCTTGTCACCGGTCACGATATAAACCAGCAAGGAAGGGAGGGCACGGAGAAAGTGGCCCGATCGATTACTACCTGAGCCGTATCCATGCAGTAGAAAGAACCAAAAGAAGTCTTTAACCACGGATGGACACGGATCAGAACAGAAATGGCGATCGGAATGAGGTTTGCCTTTGGCCTGCGGAACTGGGTAAATCTCTTCCATGCCCGACGCGCCGGAATGAACTGCTCCTATGAAAACTACCATTACGTCGAGGGAATATTCGCTCGCGCTTGCTCTCATATTGATCTTATTGAGTTGCGCACCAGTTGAGGGGGCAAATAACACAGAAGGGAAAAAGATGATGTCGCTCGAACAGGGAGTTTTCGGCCAGATGGCGGATGGGACCGCGGTCAAGATCTACACGCTCAGGAACAGCAATGGCGTGGTGGCGAAGCTCACCGAATATGGCGCCATCATCACCGAACTCCATGTGCCGGACCGGAACGGGAAGATCGGCAACGTCGTCCTGGGCTTTGACAATCTGGATCGTTACCTCAAAGGTCACCCGTTCTTCGGCGCCATCGCCGGCCGCGTTGCCAACCGCATTGGCAACGGCAAGTTCACGCTCGACGGCAAGGAATACGCGCTGGCGATAAACAACGGACCCAACCATCTCCACGGCGGCCTGAAAGGGTTCGACAAGAAAGTCTGGAAATCGAACCCGCTCAATACGACCGATCACGAAGTGGCAGTCGAATTCAGTTGTTTCAGCCCCGACGGCGAGGAGGGCTACCCGGGCAATCTCACGTTGACGGTGGTTTACACGCTGACC
>DATEKZ010000641.1:0-11511 GCA_035277185.1 Verrucomicrobiia bacterium | reverse complement strand
CGCGTCCACGATCCCGACGGTCTCGCCACGCTCGTATTGAAGTATCGCGCCGATCCTTCAACCAATCTGAACCTGGTGACGATGGTCAACAACGGCGCCGGGCTGTTCAGCGCCACCATTCCCGGACAGCCGACAGGCACGATCGTTGCGTTTCATGTCCAGGCGTCCGACAACTTCTCCCCGAGCGCGGCCGCGCTCTTTCCCAATGACGCGCCGAAGCGCGAATGCCTTATTCGCTGGGGCGATCCGGCGCAAGCCGGCACCTTCGGCACCTACCGTTTCTGGATGACGCAGGCGACGCTCAATCGCTGGTCGAACCGCGAGAAACTGAGCAACAAACCGCTCGATTGCACCTTCGTGTACGGCAACTACCGCGTGATCTACAACATCGGCGGACAATACTCCGGCAGTCCGTACCATGCGCCCGGATTCAATTCCCCTATCGGCAATGTTTGTGATTATGTGCTCACCTTCCCCGACGACGACGCAGCACTCGGTGAGACGGATTTTACGCTTCAATGGCCCGGCAACGGCGGCGGCGACAATACCTATCAGCGCGAGCAGACCGCCTATTGGATCGGCGGGGAGATCGGATTGCCGCTCTGCTACCGCCGTCACGTCAACGTGTTCGTGAATGGGGTTCGGCGCGCCCAACTGATGGAGGACGCGCAACAACCCAACGGCGACTTCGTGGACGAAAACTGGCCCGACGGCCAGAACGGCGATCTCCACAAGATTCAGCTTTGGTTCGAATTCGATAATGCGGCCTCGGGCTTCACCGCCAATGGCGCTTCGCTGCAGCGCTTCACGACCACCGGCGGCCAGAAGAAGCTCGCGCGCTATCGTTGGACGTTCGCCAAACGCGCCGTGCAGGGTTCGGCGAGCAATTACACCAACCTGTTCGCGCTGGTGGAGGCGGCCAACTTTTCCGGCCTGGGCGCGAATTACCGTCGCCAGCTCGAATCCGTGGTGGATGTGGACAACTGGCTCAAGACCTACGCGGTCGAACACATCGTGGGCAACAACGACAGCTTCGCCTACGGCGGCGGCCAGAACATGTACACCTACAAGCCGGTCGGCGACACCTGGAAGATGATGATCTGGGACATCGACTTCGCCTTCGCGGCTCAGCCCGCAACCAGCGACGTGTTCCAGGGGATCGGTCGCAGCAACGGGATCGATTTGGGCGAACCGGCCTACCGCCGCCGCTATTGGCAAATCCTTCAGGACCTCGCCAATGGTCCGTTGGTCGCGACCCGGTCGAGTCCGGTTCTGGATGCGAAGTATAATGCGATGATCGCCAACGGACGCACTGTGGACAATCCATCGGGCATCAAGACCTACATCAGCCAGCGGCGCAATTACCTGTTGGGACTGATCACTACCAATGTCCCGGCGAACTTTGCGATCACGCTCAACGGTGGCGCCGGCTTCAGCACGAACCGGAACCTCATCACTGTCACGGGTACGGCGCCGATCGATGCGCGGTTCATCACCATTAACGGTTTCCTGGTTCCGGTGACGTGGACGACGGTTTCCAACTGGAACGCGTCGGTTGCGCTGACAGGCGGGAACAACGCGCTGACCATTCGCGGTCTCGACGCCAACGGCAACGTGATCGGCGGCGGGACCGCGACGATCAACGTGAACTATACCGGGTCCGTCGAGTTGCCGCAGGACAAACTCGTCATCAACGAGATTATGTACAATCCAACTGCGCCCGACGCGTCGTATGTCGAGATCCTCAATACGTCCACGAACTACGCGTTTGATTTGTCATTCTGGCGGCTCGACGGCGCGGATTTCGCGTTCTGGCCCGGCTCGGTGATTGCCCCGGGCGGATTTGCCGTGGTCGCCAAAGATCGCGTGGCCTTTGCCGCGGCGTATGGCGGAACGAACGCGCTCTATGGCGAATTTGGCGGAAAACTGGAGAACAATGGCGAGACCTTGCGCCTGGTCAAACCCGGCCCGACGCCCGCCGGGGATTTGATCGTGGATGAAGTGCGTTACGACAGCGAGCCGCCGTGGCCCGCGGCGGCCAATGGCACCGGCCCGTCACTGCAGTTGGTTGATTCGACAAAAGACAACAACCGAGTGGCCAACTGGGCGGCCGTGAACACGAACAGCCCGCCGACAATAAAGCGTTACACGCCTGGCGCGGCAAACTCGGTTCTGAGTTCGATGCCCGTTATTCCAAAGCTTTGGTTGAACGAAGTCCTGCCGAACAATCTCATCGGGGCGACCGACCGGTTCGGCCATCGGCATCCCTGGGGCGAGATTTATAATGGAGGGACAACGCCTCTGGACCTGGGCGGTTTCTATCTCGCCAACAACTACACGAACTTGACGCAATGGGCGTTCCCGCCCGGGACGCTGATCGGCGCCAATCAGTTCCTGACGATCTGGCTGGATGGCATTCCGGGTGAAACCGGCGCGGGCGAGTCGCATACGAGTTTCACGATCCCGCTTCAGGCCGGTTCCGTCGCACTCGTCCAGGTCACGGGCGGCCGGACGAACATTCTGGATTACTTCAACTACAACGTGACGCAAGCGAACCGCTCCTACGGTTCATATCCCGACGGCGCGGTGAGCGGCCGGCAGATTTTCTATTTCGCCACGCCGGGCGGCACCAACAACCCGTCTTCCGGGCCGCTCAACGTCTTCATCAACGAATGGATGGCCGATAACTCGACTACGATTTCGGATCCTGCTGACAACGACTTCGAGGACTGGTTCGAGATCTACAATCCCGGCGTCACGACTGCCGATCTTTCCGGTTTCTATCTCGGCACGAGCATGACCAACAAGACGCAGTTCCTGATCCCTGGCGGCTACACGATTCCGCCCGGCGGTCATCTCCTCGTCTGGGCCGATGGCGAGAACAACCAGAACTCGACGAATCGCGCGGATCTTCACACGAGCTTCAAGCTATCGAAAGATGGGGAAGCGATTGGCCTCTTTGCCGCCGATGGAACCGTCATCGATTTCGTCTCCTTTGGCGCGCAGGTGGGCAACGTCAGCCAGGGCCGGTTCCCCGATGGTGCCGGGTCGGTTTACACGCTCGCGGCGCCGACGCCGCGTTCCGCCAATTTCCTGGCGACCGCGAACACGCCTCCGGCGATCGGCAGTTTGCCAGACCGCGTCGTCATCGAAGGCCAATTGTTGCTGTTCAATGCGACGGCCACCGACAGCGATCTGCCCGCGCAAAACCTGGCATTCGGCCTCGAATCCGGCGCGCCGGCCGGGGCCGCCATCAATCCGGCCAACGGACTGTTTTCATGGCGGCCTTCGACGGCCCAAGTGATGACGACAAACCTGATCACAGTGCGCGTGACCGACGATGGTTCGCCGCCGATGAGCGCGACCAGGGCATTTACCGTGCGCGTGGCCTCGCGTCCGCAAGTGACCCAGATCGCACCGACGCAAAACGGCTATGCGATCACGTTCGTGACGGTGCCCGGCAAAACGTATCGAGTGGAATACAAGAACGCGTTGGATGATTCGAATTGGTTGCCGGTGGACGCGGACGTGGTGGCGGGCGGCGAGAGCCTGATGGTCACCGACAGTCTCGGCGTCGGCCAGCAACGGTTTTATCGGATTCTTGTGCTCGACTGAGCTACGATGGACTTCGTGTTTGGCGTCATTGTTCCCTGGTTCCTGTTTCCAGCGACAACTGCCGCCTTATTCCTTACGTCAGCAAGGATTCGATCTCTCATAAGACTTTAACTCTCGTTATCTGACCTGAATACACTGTGAATGACAGTGTCGCTCATAAGCCCTTCCCGGCAACCGCGCGTTTGGATTCTTTTCCCAGCGCGGCGATGGTCAACGGTACCTCGGAAGTAAAAGGGACTTGTCGTAATGTGTTCCCTCTCCCCGGCCGGAACGATTCAGTCGGAGAAGACGCTCGCCCTCACCCTGCCCTCTCCCCCGGGGAGAGGGAGAATCGTTCGTCGCTTTTGGTCTCACATCGAATCACTTTGAATGGTCGTAGCGCGGCGATGCTCAACGGTGCGTCGGAAATACAGGAACTGCCGCCCAACTGTTCCCTCTCCTCGGGGGAGAGGGTCAGGGTGAGGGCGAGTGTTCCGTCTCACTGAACGATTCCGACCTGGACGTTCAATACGGAACTTTGTCCGTCTTGCCCGCCCACGCTTTGAACGCAGCCAACGCTTCTTCTCGCATCACCTGCTCCATGGTCAACGTGCGTCCTTCGAACGGAACCGCCATTTCGCGATAAATGAAATCGTCATCGAATCCCGCCTCCGCCGCATCGCTCCGCGCCCCGGCGTAGTAAACCCACTTGATCCGCGCCCAATAAATTGCGCCCAGGCACATCGGGCACGGCTCGCAACTGGCGTAGAGATCGCAGTCGGACAACTGAAACGTCTTCAACCGCTCGCAAGCATCACGGATGGCGACAATCTCTGCATGCGCTGTCGGATCGTTGCGCGCAGTAACCTGATTGGCGCCCCGTCCGACAACCGTGCCGTCACGAACCATCACGGCCCCAAACGGACCGCCGCCGGTGCGCACGGACTCGATGGCAAGGCGGATCGTCTCGCGCATGAAATCAGGGTTCATTGAAGAGCCATCCTTTGGTCGCGCATTGCGGCCATGAACCGTAGCAGCCGACGTAAGGAGGCTCTAACTTCCTCTGCCGAAATAGAATGAGCCTCCTTACGTCGGCTGCTACGAGGTTCATGGAGGATAAATTCTCGAGCCTCACGGTTTTGTCGGGTCTTCGATCGGCGGCTGGCGTCGGATTTCCGTGTGACGGATCCGTCCGCCGAAGTTCGCCGCGCGCGCCATGAGGAGGAAGGTTGCAAACGCCGTCACGAACAACGTTGCCATCAACCAGCGGGGAACACTCCTGACCTTGCGCATCAGGAATAAGCCGAGGGCCGCCAGCAGTCCGACGACAAACATGCCGGTGGTCGCCAGGTCCGCGGCCTCTTCGTGAGCGGAAACAATGGATTTCTCAATCCATTCCGAGTTTGCGACGGCTTCATAAGCGAAGTCCCCGGTGTATTTGATGGCTACAGCGACCACGGCGAGGACAACAAACGCCCAGAGACACACCTGCTTCAATTCGTCGCTTCGCCGCAGCATCGCGGCGCAAAGCAGCACAAACACGAGCAGCGTTCCCAGAACGGGGATGTGATTCACCGCGAGATGGAGATGCGCCCAATTCACGGCGGCAAAGGTATTGGAACGTCCGTCGATGAATCAACGCCGAATGCGGAAATGGCGCCCGAAAGGGGAAGTCGAGGTAGCGCAGAGTTGCACTCTGCCGTATCGCGGATTTGTAATCCGCCGGGCATCGGTCATTCAACAACGCTTTGGAACTGCCAACCCCTGGCCGAATGCAATTCGGCGATACGGCAGATTGGAAATCTGCGCTACGAGCCGAAGGGCGCAATTCGCGTCAGACTTTGAAGTACCCGCGAAACACGCGAAATCGGGCAAATAAGATCCCTTTCGCGTCTTTTAGCGTGTTTAGCGGGCAACGCGGCCTGAACTGCAGAGTTACGGTCCAGCGCCTGTTTGAGGCGCAGCCGGAGATTTCGTTTCGGGTGGGTTCGCCGAGGAGCCCAACAATTCCCTGGCCCGCGTCAGCGAGGCATCCATGTCGCCGCACAGATTGTCGCGTCCCATGCGTTCGATGAAACCGGAGTGTTCGAGCGCAAACAGCGGTTGCGCATGCGGACCGCAGAGAACGAGGTGCTTTTTCTTTTTGTGCAGTTTATCGAGCAGGTCTTCCAACGCTTCGAGAGCCGTGGCGTCGAGCGCGAGCACGTCGCGCATGCGCAGGATCAGCACGTCCGGTTCCTGGCCCATGCGACGCAAGGCGGATTCCAGTTTGTCCACCGCTCCGAAAAAGAACGCGCCGAACACGCGGAAGACCATCACACCGTCGGGAATCACCTTTGCCTTGGTGCTCTGCGCCGGATCGCTGGCATGAGTCACTTCTTCGTCGGCGGTGACCTGGGTCGTGTCTGAAAGTCGCTTCATCAGCAGTGCCGCGGCGAGCAGCAACGAGGCGCCTACGGCGAGAGGCAGATCGGCGACGATCGTGAGCACAAACGCACAGGCGAACACCGCCACGTCGCTCTTTGGCCAGTGGCGCAAGCGGCTGAATTGATGCCATTCGCCCATGCGCAGCGCCACCAGCACCAACACCGCGCTGAGGGCGGCGAGGGGAATGTCTTTGGCCAGCGGCGCGGCCAACAAAAGGATCAGCAGCAGAGCGACTGCGTGAATGATTCCCGCGACCGGTGTGCGAGCGCCGCTGCGAACGTTGGTGGCCGTGCGTGCGATCACACCCGTCGCCGGCATCCCGCCGAAAAACGCGGATGCAATGTTCGCGATGCCTTGCCCCATCAGTTCCTGGTTTGAATCATGGCGATCGTCGATCATGCCATCGGCGACGACCGCGCAGAGGAGGGATTCAATGGCGGCGAGCACAGCGATGGTGAAGGCCTCGTCGAGCAGCGTTCGCCACTCCGCGAATGGCAAGCCCGGCCAGTGGGGCGCCGGGAGGCTTTGCGGGATCCCGCCGAATTGGGTGCCCAGGGTTTGGATGCCAAAACGCTCGTCGAGACCGAACACCGATACGGCCGCGGCACTCAGAATGATGACGAGCATGGACGCCGGCACACGCCGCCCGAGGTACTTCGTCCACGCGAGCAGAAAGAGGACGCAAGCGAAAGAGAGAACGACGGTCGGCCAGTTCGGCGCGAACTCGACGAAGAATCTCTCCAGTTTGCCCACGAAGTCCGCCGGCAGTTTCATGTTCAGGCCGAAGAAATCGCTGATTTGCGTGCTGAGGATGATGATGGCGATGCCGCTGGTGAAACCGGTGATGACAGGGTAGGGGACGAATTTGATAAGCGAGCCCATGCCGGCAACGCCCATCCCGATGAGGATCAATCCCGCGATCAACGAACAGACCACGAGACCCTCCGGGCCGTGCAGGGCGACGATGGGAGCCAGGATCGGGATGAAGGCGCCGGCCGGACCGCCGATCTGAACTCTGGAACCGCCCAACGCGGAAATCACAAAACCGGCGACGACGGCCGTGAAGATGCCGATCTCCGGCTTGAGGCCGGAGGCAATCGCCAGCGCCATTGCGAGGGGCAACGCGACCAGGCCGACTGTGAGGCCGGCGGTGAGGTCGGAGACAAAGTCCGGTCGGGAATAGCCTTTGAGTGTTTCCGCCAGCTTTGGGCGGAACGAAAACGACAGTCGGCTGTCACTCATCTGCGCTTCAGCATCGGTAGTTCACGATTGCCAGTCAACGCTGCCTGTGCTAAGAGCCGGTAATATGAAAGCGAAAACATTCTTCAACGTCCTGGGTTTGCTCGTTTCGGGAGGGCTGTCGGCTGCCGCCGGCGAATTTCCAGACAGTTGGACCTGGGACGACAAGCCTGAGCAGCGTGCCGCCCACGTCGCCCTCGAAGGCAAGCCTATGCCCGCCTTTCACGTCGAGGATTGGATCAATGGCGCTATTACTGCCTCCCACCTCAAGGGAAAAGTCGTCGTCGTGGATTTTTATGCCACCTGGTGTGGCCCGTGCATGAAGGCCATTCCCCACAACAACGAACTTGTCAAAAAATACAAGGATCAAGGACTGGTTCTCATCGGGGTCTGCACGAACAAGCGCGGGCAGGAAACCTTTGCCGCCAACGCCAAACAACATAACATCCAATACCCGGCCGCCCGCGATCCGGAATTGAAATCCGAGAAAGCGTGGGCGGTCCGTTACTATCCCACTTACGCGGTCGTTGACCGCAAAGGCATCGTGCGCGTCGTCGGTCTGAAACCCAATCACGTCGAGGACGTCGTCAAAAAATTGCTCGCCGAACGCGCTCCGTAAAAGCCCATCCCGCATCGGGTATTTCCGTTACCTCGGTCTCTCTTCGCGGCAACGCCGGTAGTCCGGACATCCAGGAACGCCAGAAGGACAAAGGGAAGGGCGACGCCGAAGCTCGTCACGGCCTTTACACCGCCCCCAGTGCCGCTTCCACCAGCAGTCAGCATCGGCCGCGTTGCGTCTTAAACAAGAGCAATGGGTGTGTCAGACAAAGACAGTCCCCGGGCATGTCGCGGGCGTGCATCCGGCGACACTGTGGATCGGACTTTGACCCGGCGATGCAGACGTCACACGGATGGCGTTTGATGGCAACGGAGGTCGTGATCGGGGAGGGATTCCGGCGCTTCCACGACGTTTCTTGCCGGAGGTTCGGCGGCTGCATATGGCATGGCAGTTGCCGGCTCTCCAGGCGAATGAACGAGAATATCTCATGTGGCAACAGCCTTAGGGCGGCCCAGGTCAGTGCCGGCGGCAATTCCAGGGGGAACGTGCTTGAACAGTCCGTTCGAGGCGGCCGGGAGGGTGCCGACGTTTCACGCCCTAATGCCGGCAAGGCGAAGCGCATCCTGGTGGTTGTGGAGGAACCGCTGGTCCGCGTGGCCATTCTGAACAACCTGCGGCGCGTCGGTTTTGCAGTGGACGTTGCTTCGAACGGGAGCATTGCCCTGGAAAAGCTTCGCAGCGGCGATCCGGACGCCATCTTTCTTGATCTCATGCTGCCGGACATTGACGGCGTGGAAGTGATCGAGGAAGTCCGCCGGGAGCCGGAATATTCCGACCTGCCCATTTATATTTACTCAAGTGCCTTCCCCATGAAGATGAGCCGGCGGGCCGCGAAAGCGGGAGTAACCAGGATCTTCGATAAGATTTCGACTCCGCTCGATGAGGTTGTCGCAGAGGTGGCGTCGCAACTGATCGGGGTCAGACCCACCGCCGCTGAAGCCGACGCGTTTCAATCGGACCCGACAGACTCCGAGGTCCTGAAGGAAATCGCAGCGAAACTGCCTGAGAGCGTGGGCCGACTCCACAGGCACTTGCAGGAACTCGTTCGATGCAAAGATAACGCGGCGCGGGCCGCCAAATGCGGCGAGCTGCGCAGCCGAGTCCATTTGGTGGTGAATTACGCGATCCTGGCGGGACGGTATGATATGGCCCGGCCGGCGGCGACTCTCCAGTCCTTGCTCAACGCGCTCCGGGAAAAACCGCGATACGCCACCGAATCCAGTGTGCGCACAATTTCTCTCGCGGTGGAAGTGCTTGGCTTGTTGTGTCGCGGCAATGCTGCCGGCCACGGTTCACGACTTACGGAATTCACCGCCGTTGTGGTGGACGACGAACTGACCTCTCGTTCGGTGGTTGGCAGCGCGCTTCGTTCAATGGGATTCAAGCTGAACAACTTTGTCGATCCGACCCAGGCTTTGAAACATCTCCAATCACATTCGACCGACCTGGTTGTGCTCAAGGTGCGGATGCGCGAGATGGGCGGCTTCGACATGTGCAAGAAACTGCGCTCACTGCCGTTGCACAAAAGGACACCCGCCATTCTCGTTGGCGGCCCGAACGACGTTGAGAGCGCCGAGCGCGCGGCCTCATGCGGCGGAAGCGATCTAATCATCACACCATTCATCTTCATAGAACTCGCCCTGAAGGCCATTTGTTTGGTTCTGAAGAACCGGCCCTCAAGCCGGGTCGAATCAGCCGCCATCACGACCACGACGCCCGCGCCCCAGACAGAACAATCCGCTGCGGATCGTCAAGAGGAGAGGCCTATCGGCGCTGTTCCAGCACGTCAGCCGGCGGGAGTTGCCACAGGAGTTCGGAAATCCAATGCCACCCTGTATCGGGCCGGCGAAGAGCTGAAGAGACGAGTCCAGGCCGCGTCCGTCGAGGCGGCCACACCTCGCCGAGCGCCTGAAGAGAAGCGGCAGGAGCGCGGACAATCCCAAATTCTTTCTGATAGAGTCGAACTGGATCAGCTTCGAACCGCCCTCGAGCAGGAGCGGCAACAACGACAACGGCTCGAAGTCAGGTTGCAGGAGATGGCGGCGCCCCAACCCACGACGTCCGGCGACCGGCGCGGGGACGACGTCTGGGGGAAATGGGTACCCCCGGCGACAGCGGCAACGGGGGCGGAATCCAATACCGCGTCGGATCGGGCCGGTGAAGAGCTGAAGAAGCGACTCCACGCTGCGTCTTCTGATACTGCCATGCTGCGTGAAGCGCTCCAGACGACCGAGAAGGACCGCGAGGAATTGTCCGCACGCATTCTTTCTGATCGAATCGAACGGGATCAGCTTCGAACCGTCTTGGAACGGGAGCGTCAACAACGACAGCAGCTCGAAAACACACTTCAGGAAATCACCGCGCGCCAGGCCGAACGTCAGGTCGAGGAACAGGCGCGTCTTGAGCCTGACCTCGGCGAACAACTGACTGCGGCCAAAGCCGCGGCCGAGAAGGCGGAGATGGCCTGCCGGGAAGAGGCCCAACGAAGCAGCCGATTTGAAGAGGAACTCGCCACCCTGCATGAAGCGCTCGAGAAGAAACAGAAGGAACGCGAGGAATTGTCTGCCCGCATCTTTTCTGATGAGACGGAACTGGGCCGTGTTCGAACCACGCTGGAGCAGGAGCGTCAACAACGACAGCAGCTCGAAACACAACTTCAGGAACTCACAGCGCGCCAGGCTGGACGTCAGGTTGAGCAGCGGGACCAGGCAGAGACCGAGCAGCGCGAACCCTGGAATGACACGGACGCAGGCTGCCAGGAAGATGCTCAATGGAGCAAGCGATTTGAAGAGGAACTGGCCACGCTGCAGCAACAGCGCGATGAGCTCACGGGCCAATTGACGTTGGCGCAACAGGCGGCTGCCGATGCCGGGCAACACAGCACGGGACTGGAGACCCGCCTGGGGGAGACAAACGAAGATTTGGAACGCGCCAAAACCGAGTTGGAGCAGGAACGCCAACAACGACAGCAACTCGAAACTCAACTTCAGGAACTCACAGCGCGCCAGGCTGAACCGGAGAATCAGACCGAGGAACAGGCGGAGACCGAGAAGCGCGAACCATGGAACGTCACGGAAGCGGCTCGTCATGAAGAAGACCAATTAGGTGACCGATTTGAAGAGGAACTAACCACCTTGCGTGAAGCGCTGGAGAAGAAACAGAAGGAGCGCGAGGAATTGTCTGCGCGCATCTTTTCTGATGGAGTCGAACTGGATCAGCTTCGAACCACCTTGGAGCAGGAGCGTCAACAACGACAGCAGCTCGAAACACAACTTCAGGAACTCACAGTGCACCAGGCTGAACGTCAGGTCGAGGAACAAGCAGAGGCCGAGCGGCGCGAACCATGGAATGCTACGGCTCGCCGCGAAGCAGACCAACAAAGCGGCCCCCTTGAACAGGAACTCACCACCCTGCAGCAGCAACGCGATGAACTCGGCAACCAATTGGCGCTGGCGCAACAGGAGGCCGCCGAATCCAAGCGGCGGAGCGAAGAACTGGAGAATCGTCTGCGCGAGAGCACTGTCGAAACCGAGCGCGTCAAGACCGAACACAGCCGTCTGGAGTCCGAGCTGGGCGGACAATTGAAGGCGGCGAAAGCGGCCACCGAAAAGGCGGAAGCGGCCCGAGGGGAA
>DATEKZ010000640.1:0-9987 GCA_035277185.1 Verrucomicrobiia bacterium | reverse complement strand
ATCGGAATTGAACCACGGAGGAATTCAAATCCGTGAAATCCGTGGTCAAAAACTTCAGGGGAATGCAACCCAGAGATTTAACCACGGATTACGCGGATGACACGGCATCGGGGGAGGTGAATGCCGCCGGGTCTCATTCGCGTTAATTCGCGCAATTCGCGTCACAGTCTGGAGAAAAAAGCCGGACACGAATTTCGCCAAGCATCGCGAATTGAATGGTCTGAAAACCGGGGAATTCGAGGACGAGGACGATTGGGTGCGCAGGCGCGAGCCGGCTCGTCAGTAGCCTCGCCCCACCCAACTGGGCCGTACCAAAAGGGGGTTGAAAACACGGGAACGGTTCAATAGCCTGACTTTATGAAGTCACCCTTTCTGCGCGGGCTTGTTCTCTGCCTTTCAGTGCTCCTTTGTGCCGCGGTTCAGGCCGCCGAGAAGTCCTACACCATCGCCGTCATTCCCAAAGGGACCACGCACGAGTTCTGGAAGTCCATCAACGCCGGCGCGTTCAAGGCGCGCGAGGAACTCAAGGAAAAAGGCGTCAAGGTGGACGTGATCTGGAAAGGGCCGTTGAAGGAGGACGACCGCGACCAGCAAATTCAGGTGGTCGAGAATTTCATCACCCGCCGCGTCAACGGGATCGTGCTGGCGCCGCTCGATTCCCAGGCGCTCGTCCGGCCCGTCGCCACCGCCGCCCAGGCCAAGGTGCCGGTCGTCATCATCGATTCCGGTTTGAAATCGGAAAAATACGTCAGCTTCGTCGCCACGGACAATTACAAGGGCGGTGTGATGGCGGGCGAGCATCTCGCGAAGCTCCTCGGCGGAAAAGGCAACGTCATCCTCATGCGTTATCAGGTCGGTTCGGCCAGCACGGAGGAGCGGGAGGCGGGGTTCCTCGAAGCGCTCAAAAAGCATCCGGACATCAAACTGATCTCCGCCACCGAGTACGCGGGCCCGACGCGCGAGAGCGGTTACAAGGCGTCGCAGAATCTGTTGAACCGTTTTGGCCGCGAAGTCGATGGCGTGTTTTGTCCGTGCGAACCGCCGACCATCGCGATGGCCCAGGCGTTGCGTGACATCGGACGGGCCGGCGGCAAGGTGAAGATGGTCGGGTTCGACGCCGGATCGAAATCGGTCGAGGATTTGAAGAACGGGGACGTTCAGGGGCTGGTGGTGCAGAATCCGGTGCTGATGGGTTACCTGGGTGTAATGACGATGTACAAGCATCTGCAGGGTGAGAAGGTCGAGAAACGGATCGACACCGGCGTGGTCCTGGTGACGCCGGAGAACATGAACCAGACTGAAATCAAGGAACTGCTCTATCCGCCGCTGGAGAAGTATCTGAAGTGATTTCGGAGTGCGGCGGCTTGACGCCGCTTTGATTTTGACCGTTCTACATGCGAATCGAACAGGAGCCAACAGAGGGAACAGAGGTTGGGACGTGCTTGAAAGACGATTCCGGCACGCTTCCCGCCCCTCATCGTCCGGTGATGCAAAGACTCTATGCACAACGACACCTTCCGCCTCCACCCGTCTCCGTTTTCTCCTGTGGTCTATTGAATCCTTCCGGCCAGGCCGTCTCTTGCAATTGAAGGAACCGCGAAATACACAAACCACGCGAAAACACTGGTTTGGCGTATTTCGCGTATTTCGCGGTTTGAACTGCATCGACAACCAAAGCGCCGTCAAGCCGGCGCACTCCAAATGACGGCGCGCCTGCGAATGTCGGGAGTGCGAAAGAGCTTCGGCGCCACGCTCGCCCTCAACAATGTTTCCTTCGAGGTCGGTCCGGGAGAAATCCACGCATTGATCGGCGAAAACGGCGCGGGCAAAAGCACCTTGATGAAAATCCTGAGCGGCGCCCTTCCGGCCGACGCCGGCCGGATCGAACTCGATGGCCAGCCGTTTGTTCCCGAGAATCCCCTGCACGCGCGGCGCAGCGGCATTGCCATGATTTATCAGGAGCTTCTCCTCGCTCCCCATTTGAGCGTCGAGGAGAACATCCTGTTGGGCGAGGAACCCGGACGCTTCGGCTGGCCGAGTCGCACGCGCGGCCGGGAACTGGCGCGCCATGCGCTGGCGGAGCTTCATCACGAGAACATCCCGCTGCACGTTCCGGTCAACCGTCTCACCATCGCCGAGCAACAGATTGTGGAAATCGCCCGCGCCCTGGTTCGGGCTCCGAAGATGCTCATCATGGACGAGCCGACCAGCAGCCTGACCCAGGTGGATGCGGAGAACCTTTTCCGCGCGATGAAGCGGCTGCGCCAACGCGGAGTGAGCATCGTCTATATCAGCCACTTCCTCGAAGAATGCCAGCGAGTGGCCGATCGTTACACGATTCTCCGCGACGGCGAGAGTGTCGGGACGGGCGTCATGGCCGAAGCCGACCTGAACGGCATCATCCGCCTCATGGTCGGACGCGAGATCAAGGAGATCTATCCACGCATTCCGCACGAGCTGGGCCCGCCGGTGCTGGAGTGGATCGGTTTGGGCGGTGAGACCCGGCCGCGGTCCGCGAACCTGACCCTGCGCCAGGGAGAGATCCTCGGCATCGCCGGCCTGATCGGCTCGGGGCGAACCGAGGCGCTGCGGGTGTTCTTCGGCCTGGACCGGCTCGCGCGCGGACGCGTCTCTGTCTTTTCGCGTGAAAGCACGCGAGGAACGCCGACCCGGCGTCTGGCCGAGGGGATCGGACTGTTGAGCGAGAACCGGAAGGAAGAGGGATTGATGTTGAACCGCACACTCGCGGACAACCTCACTGTCACGCGATACGGCGTCCTCTCGAGGCTCGGCTGGATCAGCTCGCGGTTGCAGGAGAATTGCGCGCGCGCGTGGATGCAGCGGCTCGACGTCCGTGCGCGCAGCCCGCGACAATGCATCAGTGAATTGTCCGGCGGCAACCAGCAGAAAGTCGCGGTCGGCCGGTTGCTGCATCACGATGCGGCCATCCTGCTCCTGGATGAGCCGACCCGCGGCATTGACGTGGGCAGCAAGGTGCAGATTTACCGGTTGATGGGCGAACTGGCCTCGCAAGGCAAGGCGATCATCTTCGTCAGCTCGTATCTCCCCGAACTCCTGGGTGTTTGCGACACCATCGTCGTGATGTGCCGCGGTGTGCTCTCGGGAGTCCGTCCGGCGGGCGAGTGGACCGAACATTCCATCATCAGCGCCGCAATCGGCCAGAACGAGCCCGCCGCAAACTGAATCACTGATGAACGACACCCCTAGGCAATTCAACCTCTTCGCGTTGCTCAACGCCGTCGGGCCGTTCCTCGGACTGATGCTCGTGATCGGTTTGTTTTCGCTCGATTCCGAAGTGCGGTCCTATTTTTTGACGGGCGCAAACTTCAAGACGATTTTCATCCAGACGGTGATCGTCGCAATCGGCGCGTTGGGCATGACGATGATCATCGTCAGCGGCGGCATTGATCTGAGCGTCGGGTCCGTGGTGGCGCTGACCGGCGTCGTGGGGGCGGTATCAATGGTGCAAGGCTGCCCGCCGGCCGCGGCGATTGCGCTAACCATACTCGTGGGAGGACTCGTGGGGCTGATCAACGGCGCGGTCATCGCGGGACTCGGCATGATGCCATTCATCGTGACGTTGGGCATGATGGGCGTCGCGCGTGGGGTCGCCAAATGGCTGGCCAGGAGTCAGACCGTCGATGCGCCGAATTCGCCGATCGATCACTTGATGGCGGTGGTGGAGCCGCTTCAGTTGTTTCCTCTGCCCATCGGTGTGTGGATCGCCGTCTGCCTGGCCGTGGCAATGGCGGTGGTGCTGAAGAAAACGATTTTCGGACGATACGTCTTCGCCATCGGCTCGAACGAGGCGACGGCGCGGCTTTGCGGTATCCGGGTCCGGACAATGAAGGTCGCAATTTACTCGCTGGCGGGCCTGCTGTTCGGGCTGGCCGGCCTCATGCAGATGTCCCGGCTCGCGCAGGGCGATCCGACCGTGGCCATCGGATTGGAGTTGGATATCATCGCCGCGGTCGTCATTGGCGGCGCGAGCTTGAATGGCGGAACGGGAAGCATCATGGGATCAATGATCGGCGCCCTGATTATGGCCGTGCTTCGCAGCGGTTCGATGCAGATGGGATGGCCCAATTACATGCAGGAAATCATCATCGGCATCGTCATCATCGCCGCGGTGGGCGTGGACCGGCTCCGCCATGGGCGGGCTCCGAGCTGAGAAGAACGGTGAGGTGGTAGGGACGCCGCGCCGCGGCGTCACCGTCATTCGAACACTGAACTTCCAATGCGCCGAACAATTCGATGTTCGGCGTTCGATGTCCGTTTACTTGCGGCCGACGAGGAAATAGGTGGTCATTTTCCCCTTCCCTTTCACCTCGATCTTGCCGCGTTTATCCAGTTCGTATTTGTCCTTGATCAGCTCAAAGGTTGACTCGGAAACCTGAATGTTGCCGGGCTGACCCAGCGACGTCATCCTGCTGGCGATGTTCACCGTATCGCCCCAGAGATCGTAAATAAACTTCTTGCTGCCGATGATGCCACCGATGACAGGGCCGCTGGCGATGCCGATCCGAATTTCAAAATCAATACCCTCGCCTGTGCTGACACGTCGGACGACTTTCTGAATGTCCAGGGCAATTTCGGCAACCGCCTCGGCATGGTCCTTCCGCGGCAACGGCAAACCGCCGACGACCATGTAGGCGTCGCCGATGGTTTTGATCTTCTCGAGGTGATGGATCTCCGCCAGCCAGTCGAACTTCGAAAAGATTTCGTTCAGGGCGCGAACCAGTTCGCCCGCCGGCATGCGTGAAGCCATCTGCGTGAAGTCCACTAGGTCGGCAAACAGCACAGTCACATCGGGAAAGCTGTCGGCGATGGTGGTTTCGCCCTGTTTGAGGCGGTCGGCGATGGACTTGGGCAGGACGTTCAGCAGGAGGCGCTCGGACTTTTCCCGTTCCGCGGTCAATTGCTCCAGGTAAGCCTGCTCTTGGTCGCGTAGTCGCTTCTTTTCCAGGCAGGCGTTGATGCGGGCGTTGAGGAGGACGGGATTGAACGGTTTGGGCAGATAATCGTCCGCACCGATCTCAATGCAACGGACGACGCTGTCGATTTCATCCAGCGCGGAAAGCATGATCACCGGGGTGTGGCGCAGGGCGTTATCGCCCTTGAGCCGCTCCAGCGTTTGCAGTCCATCCAGTTCCGGCATCAGGATATCGAGCAGTACCAGGTCCACCTTCGTGCTCTCGAGGAGTTCCAGGGCCTTGCGGCCATTCTCGGCGGCGATCACTTTGTGACCCTGGCGTTCCAGACGGCGGCTGAGCATGTCCCGGTTCATCTCGTTGTCATCCACCACGAGAACGGTGCCGACCAGGGCGTGGCCCTCGGCCGATCGCAACGCGGAGGTGCCGCCCGGGTGGGACCGGCCCTCCATCACCGTGCCCTTCTTTCCGTGCGCGCGCACCGTGAGAGGGGCAAGAAACTGAGTGTCGTTCAAGAGCCGCAGGAGGGTGTCGGCGGCGATGCGGATCTTTTTCAGATCGGCGAGAAACGCGCCTTGTTTTTCCTCGGTGGCATCCTCCTGGCACAATTCGCAGTAGCCAATGATCAGGTCCAGCATCGTGCGGCATTCGCGCTGCAACGCATCGAGATCCAGTTTTCCGGATTCGAGGCGGGGCGCCGAGAGACTGTCGTTGATCAATGCCAGAAGCTGGGCCCCAGCGGCGCGGACTTTTGCCAGGTCGGGGGTGTAGGCCTCCAGGCCGAAATCCTCGGCCTCCTCCTGCAGCATCTCGCTATAACCAATGATCTGATTGAGCGGCGTGCGGAGGCTGTGACGGATGTTCGACAGCGCGGTTTCGTGATCGCTGTCGCGGTCCTTGACCCGCGGTCTGGCTGTGCCCGTGGTTGAGCCGGCGCCGGATTTGGCGTGTCTAGGTTCTTTGCCTGTCACGTAAGGCCCCTACTCTGCAGCAAAGCCTCGATTTTCGCCAGCAGCTTCGGCAGGTCCACCGGTTTTGTTTCGTAGTCGTTGCAACCGGCCGCCATCGCCTTTTCCTCGTCGCCCGCCATCGCGTGCGCTGTCAGCGCGATCACGGGAATGGCTTTGGTTTCCGCCGCGCCTTTGATTTGCCGCGTTGCCTCCCAGCCGTCCATCACCGGCAGGCTCATGTCCATCAGGATCAGGTCGGGATTTTCGGATTTCGCGAACGACACGCCCGTCGCTCCGTCTTCGGCAATGACGACCTGATAGCCGCGGCGCTCCAGACGGCGGGAGAGCATGTCCCGGTTCATCTCGTTGTCCTCGACCAGAAGTATTTTTGCCATCCGTGCGTTCCTTTCAAGAGCGGGCTTTGTGCGGTTCGCGTTATGACGGGGGTTTGGGGCCGGTTTCGTGAGGGATCTTGGACTTGACCAGCTCGCGCACCTGGCCGAGGAGCTGTTCGCGGCTGTAGTCGCCCTTTTGCAGAACCCGTTCAACATTTCCCTTCAGGGCGTTGCGATCGTCGATCGTGAGATCCTTGGCGGTCAGAATAATGACCGGGATTTCCTGCCAGTCTTTGTTTTTCCGCAACTCACGGATGAAATCGAACCCGTTCATGACCGGCATCATCAAGTCGAGGAGGATCACCGCCGGCTTGCTTTCGGCGACGGCATGGAGACCGGCGCGGCCGTTCTCCGCCTCCCGGACCGTCCACCCTTCCTTTTCCAGGACGCGGCGGACCATCTGGCGGATGTTGGGTTCATCCTCAATCACCAGAACCTGGCAGGAGCCGTGAGCGTGATGGCGGCGCAACACGTTGACCAGGCGGTCCCGATTGATCGGCTTGGTCATGTAATCCGAGGCGCCCAGCGCGAAGCCCATTTCCTTGTCGTCAAACATCGTCAGGATGATGACCGGAATCTCCGCGGTGACGGGATCAGCCTTCAGTGCGGTCAGGACCGACCATCCGTCCATTTCAGCCATCAGCACGTCAAGAGTGATCAGGTCGGGCTTGGTTTCTTTGGCCATTTGCACCCCGTCTTTGCCGCTGGGAGCAATGGCCACTCGGAAGCCTTCCTTGGTCAGAAAACGCCGCATCAGATCGTGCACGGTCGGATCGTCGTCGATCACCAGAATGGTGGCCGCTCCTGGCGGCGGTTCCGGGAGCTTCGGTTCCTTGGCCACAAAGCCCGTTTCGTGTTTCTCCACCTTGGGAGTCGGCACGACGGCGGGCAAGCGGATGGTAAAGGTGGAGCCTTTGCTCAATTGGCTTTCGACTGTGACGTCACCCCCCATCATCCGGCAAAAGTGCCGGGTGATGGCGAGGCCGAGGCCGCTGCCGCCATACTTGCGCGTCGTCGAGGCATCCGCCTGCGTAAAGGCCTTGAACAGTTTGCGGGTCTGTTCGGGCGTCATGCCGATTCCAGTGTCGCTGACTTCGAAAACCATCTGAGCCGCGCCCTCGGTCCGCATCCGAGCCACGTTGAGCGTGATGGTGCCGCGCTCGGTGAACTTGGAGGCGTTGCTCAGCAGATTGAACAGGGCCTGGCGGACCTTCGTCGCATCCGCCCGCATCGGCCCGACGTCCTCCCCGCATTGAACTTTCAGTTCATTGCCGTTCTTCTGGACGAGCGGCTCAATTGTGCTGACCACTTCTTCCACCATCGACGGCACGTCGATGGTCTCAAGATAAAGGTCCATCCGGCCCGCCTCGATTTTGGAGATATCGAGGACATCATTGATCAGGCCGAGCAAGTGTTTGCCGGCGGCGTGGATTTTCTGCAGATCGGCTACAAAATCCTCCTGGCCGATCTCCAGGGCGTCCTCCTGCAGCATCTCGCTGTAACCGATGATGGCATTGAGCGGCGTGCGCAGCTCGTGGCTCATGTTAGCCAGGAACACGCTCTTGGCCTTGTTGGCTTCCTCCGCCAGCACTTTCGCCTGCTGCGCCTCTTTGGTCGTACGCTCGAGTTCGGCGGTTCGCTCTTCGACCTTTTTTTCCAGGTTTTGATTGTAAACCTCCAACATGTCGTTGGCATGCTGCAGCTCCGCATCGCGCGTTTGGATGACCGACAGCATTTCGTTGAAGGCATCGATAAGAGCGCCAACTTCGTCTTCGCTGACTTTTTGGGCGCGAACAAGGTAGTCCTTCTTTTCCTTGACGACGCGGGCCGTCCGGGCCAGTTCCATGATGGGCTGGGAGATGAGCGGTTGCAACCGGTAGGAGATCAGGAACGCCACCAGACAGGAGATCAGCATCACCATCGCCACAATATCCACATACTGGCGGGCGCGAGCGGTGAGTTTGTCGCGCAGATCCGCCTTCAGATAAACGATCCCGATTGGCAGTCCGGCCTCGGATGTAACCGCGGAAACAACAACGAGACTGTCCCCTTCGAATCGGTTTTGCAACGCCGCCGGATTCGACGGGATCATCTCGGGAGCGCCTTCTTTGATGTGGATGGCCAGTCTCTCACCCTCGCGTGAAAGGACGGCGGCGGCGACGATCTGGTTCTTGTCGCCCAGCATTTCGACGAGAGCCTTTTGCACCTTCTCCCGGTCCTGGCTGGCAACGGCCGCATGGCTGGTAGTGCTGATGACCTTGGCCAGGGAAACCAGCTCGCGGGTCATGCTCTGCTTGAAGAGGTAGCTGTCATACCAGACGAATGCCGCGCAGGCCGCCAGCAGGGAAACGACGCACGTTCCCATGATGATCAGCGTCAACTTCCACTTGAAGGAGAGTTTGCCGAATTTGCGCATATCAGTTTGCCCGGGCGTTGGAGGAACTGGAAGCCGTCCTGGTTGTCATCTCTGACGATTGATAACCGAATCAGACAGCGCCATTTATGCCACTATCGTTCGAGCAAATGTTGTTCCTTATGCGAGTCAACACGTTCGTTGTAAAGGACATTCTACGACGGAACCCTATCACAGAGGCAGCCGCATTAGCGAGCAAAGAAAGCGCATTTATTCCCCGGTGCCGTCGCCGAAACCGGTTCGAACGGCCTTCGGCCGACGCTTCCGGACGGCCAGAATATTGCCCGAATCGAGTCAAATCCTCCACCCGTTGCGGTAGTGATGGTGAATCAAGGCGTCCGCCTCCGGTCCATGGCCGTGCGCCGCTTTCATGAGCCGCCAGTCCCACTCCAGCCGCCTGCCGGTTCGATAAGCGACGTTACCGAGCAAAGCCGCCTCGGTCAGCGGGCCGGAGTAATCGAAACCACAAGTCGTCCGGCCTCCACTCTTGCAGGCTTCAATCCATTCCTTGTGGTGGCCGAGGGAATCCGTGATGAATGGCGACGGCGGCACGAAGCCCTCGAACTGCTTCTCCGGCAGCAGCCGATGCCGCCCGTAGTCCGAAAGCAGCATCCCTTTCCTGCCGACGAACAGAACTCCACTCTTCCATTTGGCGGCCAGTTCACTGCCCAGAAGTGCCGGCTGCTTCCCGCCGTGATACCACGTCAGCGTGACCGGCGGCGTTTGGCCACGCGCCGGATATTCATACCGCACGATCAACCAGGGCGGTGTCGATTCCGAATCGACGGGCGGCCCTTCCACCGGTTCCGCGCTGAGCGGATAGGTCAGGCCAAGGGCCCAATGGGGGAGGTCCATGTAGTGACAGCCGAAATCCGCCAGCGCCCCGCCTCCAAACGCCCACCAGTGCCGCCAATTGAACGGCAGATATTCCGGGCTGTAAGGCCGATATTCGACCGGTCCCAACCAGAGATCGTAGTGAACATTCTTGGGGACCGTTTCTCCCCTGGGTCGATTTTTTCCTCCGTAGGTAGCATTGACCCAGACATGCACCTCGCCGACCGCGCCGATCGCGCCGCTTTGAATGAGCTCGACCACCCGCCGGTAATTCGTCCCTGCGTGAATCTGCGTCCCGATTTGCGTCACGCGCTTGTGCCGGCGGGCCGTTTCGGCGATCGTCCGCGCCTCCGAAATCGTTCGGGCCAGCGGTTTCTCGCAATACACATGCCGCCCGCTTCTCAAAGCCGCCACCGCCGCCACTGCGTGAGTATGGTCGGGAG
>DATEKZ010000639.1:0-2105 GCA_035277185.1 Verrucomicrobiia bacterium | reverse complement strand
CGTAAGAGCCCGCCCTTGCCTCGCGAGTACGCTTTCAAGTTCAGAGAGCGGTCTGCCCTTGAACGCGTCCTCCTCCCAGCCGATGACTCTTTGCGCATACACTACTAAAAGGACGAGTGTTCCCAGGGCGAACGTCACTATGCAAAGCAGCGTCTTCCTTCGACTCTTCATCAAATCGGGGGAGGGAACTTCCATACCTTTCTCGGATCGTGCTGTAGATGCAAACACAGTTGTAAACACGACTTGCGCCATTACCGAAAGCGTGGCTATTTCGCTATTTCTGCGGCTGTTTCTTGACGAACGTGTGCGTCGGATGCCCGTAGAAAACCTCCGCAGCTTCCATGTAGGTCTCCGACAACGTCGGATGCGGGTGAACGCAGAGCGCAAGATCTTTGGCAGTCGCGCCCATCTCGATGGCCACCACGCCTTCGGCAATCAACTCGCCCGCGCCGTGGCCGACAATGCCCACACCCAGCAGGCGTTCTGTCGCGGGATCAACGATCAGCTTGGTCAAACCGTCTGTACGATCGAAGCTCAACGCGCGGCCGGAAGCCGCCCACGGGAATTTGGCGACCTTCACTTCGATACCCTTCTGCTTCGCCTCAGCTTCGGTGAGGCCACACCAGGCCAGTTCCGGATCGGTGAAAACCACTGCCGGTACAACGAATTTTTCGCCACCGGCGGATTCGCCGGTGATGACCTCGGCGGCGATCCGTCCCTCACGCGACGCCTTGTGCGCCAGCAAGACACCGCCCGCGCAATCACCGATGGCGTAAATATTCGGATCGCCGGTCTGCTGCCTTTCGTTGACCTTAATAAAGCCTTTGTCGTCGCGCTGAACCTTCGTGTTCTCGAGACCCAGGTCATCGCAGTTGGGCACGCGGCCCACGGCGACCAGGACGCGGTCGTAAAGCTCCTCTTTTTTCTGGTCGTCGGCTTCGAGCACGACGTTGATCTGCTTTCCCTTCGTCTCCATCCTGGCGACCTTGGTCTTGACGCGGATTTCCTTGAAAGTCTTCTGAGCGCGCGCCATGACCGGCCGCACGAGATCCGGGTCCCCGCCCATCAGGATCGAGTCCAACGCCTCGACCACGGCGACCTTGCTCCCCAATTCGGCGTAAACCGTGCCCAATTCCATACCGATGTAGCCGCCGCCAATAACGAGCAGTTGTTCGGGAATATCCTCGACTTCGAGCGCTTCGCGCGAAGTCATGATGCGCGGGTTGCCGAGATCAAAGGCTTTCGGCATCGCCGACTTCGACCCCACCGCGATGATCGCGTGGCCGAAGCCAATGAATTTCTGGCCTTGCTCCGTCTCGACACGGAGCGTGTGGGAATCCTCAAAGTGTCCGCGTCCGTTCCACACCTCGACGCCGCGCAACTTCGCGAGTTGCGATACGCCGCCCGAGAGTTTGGTGAGGACGGATTCCTTCCACGCGCGCAGTTTGGCGACATCGATCTGCGGCGAGGCGAACGTAATCCCGCGATGTTCGGACTCCTTCGCGGAACTGATCAGGTGGGTGGCGTGGAGCAGCGCCTTCGACGGGATGCAGCCGCGGTTGAGGCAAACCCCGCCCAGTCGTTTGTCCTGTTCGACGAGAATGACTTTCTTGCCAAGGTCGGCGGCGTAAAACGCGGCGGCGTATCCGCCGGGTCCGGCGCCGATGACGACGATATCGGTTTTTAGGGGGTCCATGAATTCTAGTCCTTCGTGTTGTTCCTCGTCCTCGTTCTCGTCCTCGTCCTCGATTCTTTGGTGCCATAGCTCACCGGCTGCGGTTCGGGAAAAATGTTGAACGCGTTCTCGATCCGCTCGTCCTCCAAGCGTCCCGGAGCATCAAACCGATCAACTAGCGCACAAAGAATCGAAACGATCCGTACGAGAATTCTCTTGCCGTCGAGAATTCGTTCTTCCCGGACCGTTCGTTTCGCTACGAGGGCATCCAACCAACCGGCGCACTCGGTCGCCGACCCGCGCGCGTCGTCGAAGAATTTCGCCCGCACTTGCCGCTGGCGTTTGCCGTTACCTTCCGCCGTGTTGAGCAATGCGGAAAGGCTGGCGCGATCAAGCTGGTCGCGCACTTCGGCTGTCTTGCCCTGGGCTG
>DATEKZ010000638.1:0-4232 GCA_035277185.1 Verrucomicrobiia bacterium | reverse complement strand
CCGGAAAGGCAGCCAATGAAAAGCAGGCGAGCTTGCGGTGTTTGCATTCTGTTGCGTGTCAGTTCACCCCAAACCGGCCAGCGGCTCAATGACCTTTTCGTGTGGTATCAGGGAGAGTGATCTGGCCAACTATTTTGTTGTGTTAGGACATGGCTGACGCAAACTGTCCCCAAGCCAGTTGAATCAGGGTCGGAAGTCGATGGCTGTGTTCCCAGCATCACACCGCGGAGAAAAAGAGAAACTATGAAAGCACCCCTCCTGTTTACTACCCATCTACCTGGCCCAAAATGGAGTCCAACTATGACGAAGAATCGCTCGTGGGTTGCCGTAATCGTCCTGCTGGTCCTGACTGATTCGACGCGCTCGTTCGCGCAGGCCCCAGCGCCGGACAAGAAACCTGCCTGGGAAAAATCGGCTTCCGTTGGCCTCACTCTGACGCGTGGTAACAGTGAAACACTCCTGGCCACTGCCAACATTCTGGCCGCCAAAAAGCGGGAGCGCAACGAGTTGAGCCTTGGAGTGGACGGTACCTATGGCGAGACTAAGCTCCCTGGCGCAACGAATTCCACGAAGAACGCCGAATCTCTCCACGGCTTTGTCCAATACAACCGGCTGCTCACCGGGCGTTTTTATGGCTATGGACGCGTGGATGCGCTGCACGATGCCGTGGCCGACATCGAATATCGTCTCACGTTCAGTCCGGGCGCCGGCTATTACTTCATCAAGAACGAGAACACGAAACTGAGCGCCGAGGTCGGTCCGGCTTTCATTTACGAAAAGATCGGTAGCGCGGACGAACACGGCTACTTCACGCTGCGCGTTGCCGAGCGGTTCGAACAGAAGATCAGCGACCGCGCCCGCCTCTGGCAGAGCGCCGAGTTCCTGCCGCAAGTGGACGATCTCGACAACTACCTCATCAACGCCGAGCTCGGCATCGAAGCGGATCTAACCAAGGACAAAAAGCTCGCTCTCCGCAGTTTTATTCAGGACACCTACGACAACGAACCCGCGCCAGGCCGGAAGAAGAACGACCTCAAGTGGGTGACGGCGATCGCTTACAAGTTTTGATACTCCCATGACCGCAAATCCTCCCGCAGGCGGCACGGCGTCTCACCGCTGGCGCTTTTTTCGCGCCGGCGGATTTGACCAGGTCCGATTCGAATCGGGCGCCGACCTGTCCGCGCTCGACCAACTTGACCAAAAGCTATGGGCGGCGTTGAGCTGTCCCACGCGCGGGCTCGAGTTCGATAGCAAGACGCTCGACCTCATCGACACGGACAAGGACGGGCGAGTCCGCGCCCCGGAAATCATCGCTGCCGTCAAGTGGGCGGCTTCATTGCTAAAGGACCCGGGCGATATTCTCGATGGTTCGAATGCGCTCCCGTTGTCCTCCATTAACGACGCCACACCCGAAGGAAAACAGGTCCTCGCGTCGGCCAGGCAGATTCTCGTCAACCTCGGCAGGAATGACGCCGCGACGATTTCCGTCGCGGACACCGCCGATACCGTGAAGATTTTCGCCGCCACGAAGTTCAACGGCGATGGCATTGTGCCGCTGGACGCAGCGGAGGACGAGACCACCAACTCCGTCATCGCCGACATCCTGGCCTGCCTTGGCGCGGAAATGGATCGCAGCGGCAAACCCGGAATCAATCAGGCAAAGGCGGACAAGTTCTTCGCCGAGTGCCAGGCCTACTCGGACTGGTGGAAAAAAGCCGAGGGCGATGCGACCGCGTTGCCATTGGGCGAAAGCACGCCCGCCGCGGCGATAACGTTTCAAGCGGTTCGAATCAAGGTGGACGACTATTTCGCGCGCTGCCGGCTCGCCGCGTTCGACTCGCGCGCACTGGCAGCGCTGAACCGTCAGGAATCCGAATACCTCGCCGTGGCGGCCAGAGACATGTCCATCACCGCGCAGGAAGTCGCGGGGTTTCCCTTGGCGCGCATTGAGGCAGGCAGGCCGTTGTCCCTGAAGGAAGGTCTCAACCCGGCGTGGACCGGAGCGATCGCCAAACTCAACGCCGAAGTCGTCAAGCCGATCTTCGGCGACAAAACCGCGCTGACCGAGGCGGAGTGGACGGCCATCACGACGAAACTTGCGCCGTACGAAGCCTGGTTCGCCGGCAAGGCAGGCGCGTCCGTTGAGAAACTCGGCCTCAAGCGGATCCGTGAAATCCTCGATGGCAAAGCGAAGGAAACGATTGCCGCGCTGATTGCCAAAGACAAGGCGCTCGAACCCGAAGCCAACGCCATCGCCGCCGTGGACAAACTCGCGCGGTATTGTCGCGATCTTCAGCGGCTCCTGGTGAACTTTGTTTCGTTCGAAGACTTCTACTCGCTCAAACGCAAGGCCATCTTTCAGGTCGGCACCCTCTACCTCGATGGTCGCAGTTGCGATCTCTGCGTGCGCGTGGACGACGCCGGCAAACACGCCGCCCTTGCGGGTCTCGCCAAAACTTACCTGGCTTATTGCGACTGCAACCGGCCCGGGGAGAAGATGACGATTGCCGCCGCGTTCACCGGCGGTGATTCCGACAACCTCATGGCCGGGCGCAATGGCATTTTCTACGACCGCAAAGGCCGCGACTGGGACGCCACGATCACGAAGATCATCGAAAACCCGATCAGCATCCGGCAGGCCTTTTGGGCGCCCTACAAAAAACTGGTTCGCCTGGTCGAGGAACAGGTCGCGAAACGCGCCGCAGCGGCTCAGGCCGCGGCGGACACCAGGGTCGCGTCCGCGGCAACTGCCGCCGCGACAGCGGACAAGGCCAAGGCCGAACAAAAGAAAGTGGACGTCGGCACCGTGGCGGCCCTGGGTGTCGCATTCGGCGCCATCGGCACCGCCTTCGCTGCTTTTGCCGGTTACCTGGCGGGTGTGTTGAAACTCCCGTTCTGGCAGGTGTGCCTCGCGTTTGTCGGCATGCTGCTCATCATTTCAGGACCATCGATACTCATCGCCTGGCTCAAGCTGCGCCAGCGCAACCTCGGTCCCATCCTCGACGCGAACGGCTGGGCGGTAAACGGGCGCGTGAAGATGAATGTGCCGTTTGGTGGTTCGCTCACGGCGGTGGCCAAGTTGCCGTCCGGCGCGCAGGCGGTGTTAGACGATCCGTTTGGCGAGAAACCGGCCGCGTGGCCGAAACTGTTGCTCTTCGTGGTGATCGTCTGCTTCATCTACAGCCTGCTCAACTCGAACCACCTCATCCATAAATGGACCAAGGGCGACTACGGCACGGCGCCTCCTCCGCCGCTACCCACGACGAAAGAGTCCGTGAGTAGGGACGCAGCCGACAAAGCCGTCGCAGCGCCGGCTCCAGCGCCGGCGCCGACTCCGCCAACCACAAATGCGCCCGCACCGGCGAAGTGACGGGAGAAATGAAGCGAATCGGGCTGTCAACAGGTTAGCGTGTGATGTAGAAGCTAGACGGCGTATACCTGTGATCAAGACAGATGATTCCGCGTTCTTTTCCTCCGAGCTCCCAAACGCAGGTGAACCAGACCACTCGCTTGCCTAGATACCATTCCGCGCTCTCAAGCTCGACTCTCTCAATGGAAGCGATGATGGTTTTCCCGGTGGCGAATGTCTTCCGTGCAATTAGAGCATTCGTCGAACTCTTGGACCGGTCCACCGAACGAACAATGATCACTGGCGAATTTGTGAGGACTCCTTCATAAACCTCCATTGAGGTCCCATCCTTGATCGCAATTCGCGAAGAAGATTGTTGATCAGGCAAGGCGCGAGCATATGACTCTGGAAGAAACGGTCCGTCCGCGAGTCTCATCCAAGTCATCAGACGAAGTTCACGCCAGCCGATCCAAACAATCACCATCGTCACTGAAAGTGCTGCCGCCACAAAAGCTGCACGTCGTGGGTTTACAGTCATTGCACGACCGGTTGCGGCGACCGTGGAGGTACTCCGGGTAATTCACCCCGATCGGCGCTCTTCCTGCATTTGTCTTCACAGCTTCCGGAAGACCTCCCGAATCTTATGCCGATCTTGTAGTGCAAAATCAATTCTGAGAGTAAAACCCTTTAGAATGGGTTGACACTTTCGATTGTTGGTTTTCCAGGACGGTAATCCATCGCTGACGGCGAAGCCAGTCTTCAGATCGACTTCGTCGCCGAACTTCCCCAACGCTTCGGCCTCGCGTCGCCAGCGGGCCAAGTGAGCAGTGTCAAAAGGAAGAGGACGTACGGCGCCGACTTGTTCCGCCCGTTTTGCACCTTG
>DATEKZ010000637.1:0-2555 GCA_035277185.1 Verrucomicrobiia bacterium | reverse complement strand
GGCATAGGGTGAGATGGCCGTGAAGATCGGGTCGCTTTCCGAGAACGGCACCTTGGCATTCACGCCGTACACGGATGACGAGGAAGCCATGGTGATTTTCTTCACGTTGTTCCGGCGGGCGGCTTCGAGCAGGTTGACCGTGCCCTCGACGTTGACGCGCTGATAGAGGGCGGGCTGATCCAGGCTGGGCCGGACGCCGGCGCGCGCGGCGAGATGGATGACCTGGTCGAACTTCGCGCCGCCGAACAATTCGTCGAGGCTTACAGCGTCGATCAGGTCGCCTTGAACGAACGTGAATGGTTTGGCCAGGGATTGCAGGTCGCGGATATTGTTGCGCTTGATTTCGGGTTCGTAAAAATCGTTGAGATCGTCGAACGCCCAGACCGCATGTCCCTCTTTCAGCAGCCGCTCACAAACATGAAAGCCGATAAATCCCGCGCCCCCGGTGACCAGAAGATTCATGCGCAAATGATGAGGTTCGAGGTTCAAAGTTCAAGGTTCAAAGTTCCGCGGGGCGAACGCGAGACCCCTTTGGCACCGCGTTGGCCGCCATCGAGGCCGGAGCGCCTTGCCCCGGCCCTCTCCTCCGGCCTGCGGAGGAGAGGGAGTGGTGGTGGCGCGAAGTTGCACGCGGGCACGGCTGCGTCCGCACTTTGAACTTTGACGCGGCAACGACGGCTGGCATACTCCGCCGCATGTCGAGTGAGCCACTGCTTCAGATTGATTTACCGGGCATCAAAAAGGTCAAGAGCGGCAAGGTTCGCGAGATTTTCGACCTGGGCGACTATCTGCTGATGGTTGCCACCGATCGGATTTCCGCGTTTGACTGCATCCTGCCGAACGGCATACCGCGCAAAGGCGAGGTGTTGACGCAGATTTCCCACTTCTGGTTTGACCAGATGTCGGCCATTGCGGCGAACCACCGTTTTGTCCGGGCCAATGAGCCGCTGCCGCCGCTGCTCCGGCCGCATGCCGCGAAGCTGGAACGGCGGAGCATGATTGTGAAGAAGGCGCAGCCGCTCCCGATCGAATGCGTCGTGCGCGGTTACCTGGCGGGATCCGGCTGGAAGGAATACCAAAAAAGCGGAACGGTTTGTGGAATCGGGTTGCCGCAGGGTCTGGTCGAATCGTCCGAGCTGCCCGAGCCGATCTTCACTCCGGCCACGAAGGCGGAGAGCGGGCATGACATCAATATCCCCTTCGACGAAGCCGCGCGGATGGTGGGTAGCGAAGTGGCGGAGCGGGCGCGCCACTTAAGCCTCCGCATCTATTCAACCGCGCGCCTCTACGCAAAGCAGCGAGGGATCATCATCGCGGACACGAAGTTTGAGTTCGGCTTCTATCAGGGGAACCTGATTTTGATCGACGAAGTGTTGACGCCCGATTCGTCGCGCTTCTGGCCGGCCGACCAGTATCAGCCCGGCCGCAGCCAGCCAAGTTTCGACAAGCAGTTTGTGCGGGATTATCTGGAGACGCTCGATTGGAACAAGCAACCGCCCGCGCCCGCCCTGCCGCCTGAGGTCGTCATGCGGACGTGCGGGAAGTATCTGGACGCCTACAAGCGGTTGACAGGAAAGCAGCTTTAGGGGGGTCAAATCGCGAAGGCAGAGCGTCGGGGGTCAGGCGCGCGGATGAAATTTCCGGTGAACTTCGCGCAGCCGGCTTCCCGCCACGTGCGTGTAGATTTCCGTGGTCGCGATGCTGGCATGGCCGAGCAGTTCCTGGATCACCCGCAGGTCCGCGCCATGCTCCAGCAAGTGGGTCGCAAAACTGTGGCGCAGCATGTGCGGGGTGACGTTGCGCGAGATGCCGGCGTGGCGCACGCGCCGCTTGATTCTCAGCCAGAGTGTGACCGGCGCGAACGGGGTGCCGCGCCGGGTGAGAAACACGGTGGCCGGCGAACGTTTCGTCACCAGTTTTGGCCGTCCGACGTCGAGATACCGCTTCAGGGCGGCGACGGCCTTGCGCCCGACGGGGACCACACGCTCCTTGTTGCCCTTTCCAATGACGTTGATAAAGCCAGCGTCGAGATGAAGCTGTTCCAGCCGAACGTTGCGCAGCTCTGCCAGCCGCAGGCCGGAGGCGTAAGCCAGTTCGAGAATGGCCTGACTGCAAAGCGACTCCGGCGTTTCGGGTTGAACAGGGGCCAGCAGTTGCCTGATTTCCGCGTCGGTCAACGCCTTGGGTAATCGTTTCCAGCGCCGCGGCAGCGAAAGGTGTTCCGCCACATTCACGGGCAAGAGCCGCTCGCTTTCGCAGAACCGGTAGAAGGCGCGCAAGGCGGCGATCTCCAGATACACACTCTCGCTGCTGAGTCTGCGGGTGGAGCCTTCCGGCTGGTTCGCAAGCGACCGCTCCCGTTCGTGTTGAAGAAACCTCGTGAGGTGCGGTAACTCAACCGCTTTCCAGTTCCTCAGGCCCTGCGCCGCCGCCCAGTGGACAAATTTTCCGAGGAGCGCGGCGTAGGTTTTCTCAGTATGTTCCGATTGGCCGCGCTCGTGCCGAAGATATTGCAGGAAATCATCGACGAGGTTTTGCATAAACCGTGAAGGGTT
>DATEKZ010000636.1:0-5389 GCA_035277185.1 Verrucomicrobiia bacterium | reverse complement strand
TTGCGCGAGCATACGGTTCCGAAGATCGGTTTGTTGCCGGAGGACTAATCTGTAGATTTGAAGCCGATCAAGACTTGTCGTTTCCAGGTCTGTCGGTATCGTGTCAACCGATTCGCGGTGATCCGTTGACGCGCCGGTTCGCGCGCGGCTCGAAGAATTCATTCACCATTCGGAGCAAATATGCATGACGACATCCGTTACGACTGGCAGCCTCCGGAAATCCGGGCGCTGCACGATCTGCCGCTGCTCGATCTGGTCTTTCGGGCCGCGTCCCTCCATCGGCGCTATCACGACGGCGCCGAGGTCCAGGTCTGCAAACTCGTTTCCATCAAGACTGGCGCTTGTCCCGAGGACTGCGCCTATTGTTCGCAGTCATCGCGCTACGACACCGGGATCGAGCCGGAAGCGCTCATGGATAAGGAAACGGTCGTGGACATTGCGCGCCGGGCGAAAGAGAACGGCGTCAGCCGTGTTTGCCTGGGCGCGGCCTGGCGCGAGGCACGGGACAACGCGCAGTTTGAGCGCGTCCTGGAGATGGTCAGGGAAGTGACGGCGATGGACGTCGAGGTCTGTTGCACGCTGGGCATGCTCACAGAAGGCCAGGCCAGGCGTCTCGAAGAGGCCGGTCTCTTCGCTTACAACCACAACCTGGATACTTCGGCGGAGCACTACAAAACGATCATCACGACACGGACCTACCAGGATCGTCTGAACACCCTTCAAAACGTGCGCAAAACCGGCATCACCGTCTGCTGTGGAGGTATCGTCGGCCTGGGCGAAACCGTGGATGACCGCATCTCGCTCCTCCATACCCTCGCGACGATGCGGCCGCATCCCGAGTCGGTGCCGGTAAACATCCTGTCGAAAGTTTCCGGCACGCCCTTGGAGGATGTAGCGGACGTGCCGTTCGGCGAGTCGCTGCGCATGATCGCCACGGCGCGCATCCTGATGCCGAAATCGGTTGTCCGCCTTTCGGCCGGCCGCGCCGGACTTGGCATGGCCGAGCAGGCCTTGTGCTTCCTGGCCGGCGCCAACTCGATCTTTTCGAGCGAGACCGGCAGCATGTTGACCTCGGCTGTTCCATCGCCGGACTTCGATGCCGACGGCGAAATGCTGAAGTTGCTGGGCCTGAAGACGCGCCCGCCGTTCAAAGATCAACTGCAGGCGGTTGAGCGCTGCTCTCATCCGGATTAGGGCGTGGCTTCAAAGTGCGGAGCGCGCTCTGCGGAGCCGCAGCAACGTTCGAATTTCGATGCGCCTCATATCATTCCGCGTGCTCCTGGCTGGCGAAGCTGCTGCGAGTCACAGACTCGCGCTCCGGCCAAAGGCAATTGTGTGATTTTGAAAACACGCGCTGACATTTGGGCAATTTACGTTCGTAAGATGATGCAGCCAACCGGCAGCGCGTAACGCAACTCTTCGTCATGTCTCACTCCCTTCAGCGGCTGGGCAAAAACAAGAACGCCTACTTTGGAGAAACGATCGACATCCGCCAGATCCTGCGTGACGACGTGGAGGCGGCCCGCAAGTCTGGCTGGCAGATTGAGGAGTTGCCGGTCACGCCGGGGCTCGACCTGCTCGCTTTTCGCCGTTCTGCCGACGCATCACGCGCCACGGGTCACGCACCACGCAAGATCTACCTCTCAACCGGCATTCACGGCGATGAACCGGCCGGCCCCCTCGCCGTTCGCCAGTTGTTACAGGAGAACCTTTGGCCCGCGCATGCAGATGTCTGGTTGCTTCCCTGCCTCAACCCGAGCGGCTTTCCCTTGAATCGACGCGAGAATGCCAACGGCGTGGATCTCAACCGCGATTACCGTCATCTGCAAACCGGCGAGATCCGGGCGCACGTTGCGTGGCTCGAGAAGCAGCCGCAATTCGACCTGACGCTTTGCCTGCATGAAGACTGGGAATCGCATGGATTCTATGTTTACGAGTTGAATCCCGACCATCGCCCTTCGCTGGCGGAGAAGATGATCGCTGAAGTTGGGAAGGTTTGTCCCATCGACCTTTCCGAGGTCATCGAGGGCCGACCGGCCGAGGGTGGCATCATTCGTCCCGACCTCGACCCGGCAAAGCGTCCGCAATGGCCGGAGGCGTTCTTCCTTATCACGAACAGGACCCGCCAAAGCTATACGCTGGAGGCGCCATCGGATTTTCCGTTGACCATGCGGGTCGCCGCGCTGGTGGCGGCCGTTCGAGTGGCTCTCGAGGCCGGGGAGTAGGCGAACCGATTCCGGAGCGCTGCCAATGCCAATCAGACGATTGTGCTTAACACGGATTTCAGGGATTTAGTCCCATCCGTGTCATCCGCGTAATCCGTGGTTTGAATCTCCATTGCATTTCTTCACGTCTTTCTTGACCACGGATTACGCGGATTTCACGGATTCAACTTCTTCCCACCGCGTCATCCGACCCTCTTCCTGTGCCGCTCGCACCTCCCGTTGCCCGGTCAGGCCTTGGGCTCTGCGGCGATATGTGGCCGCACAGACCGCGACATAATCGGCGGATCCGCTCGGGAACGGCTGATTGGAATTGGCAACGCGGACAGAATCTCTTAAACAGGATTCATGAATTCATTCCCGCGGATACTTCAGGCTCTTCTTGTCTTCGCCGTCCTGGCGCCGGTTTGCCGAGCTGAAGCCTCCGCGCAACTCAAGACGCGCAATGTCATTTTGATCACCACCGACGGTTTGCGCTGGGAAGAGGTGTTCGGCGGTGCAGAGGCCGCACTGATGAACCAGGAGCACGGCGGAGTGGAAAATACGAACGCGCTGCGCGAGGCGTACTGGCGGGAAACTCCAGAAGCACGGAGGCACGCGTTAATGCCGTTCCTTTGGACCGTGATTGCCAAAGAGGGACAAATCCTTGGCAACAAAAGCAAAGGCAGCGTCGTCAAGGTCGGCAACGGGCTGAACTTCTCTTATCCCGGATACAACGAGATTCTCGCGGGCATTCCCGACCCCCGCATCGACAGCAATGACAAGAAACCGAATCCGAATGTGAACGTTCTTGCGTGGCTGAATGAAAAGCCCGCCTTCAAAGATCGTGTCGCGGCCTTCTGCGCATGGGACGTGTTTCCCTATATCCTGAATCGGGAACGGCATGGCCTGCTGGTTCGTGCCGGCTGGGAACCGATGGCGGTTGGCCGGCCCAATCCACAACGGGAACTGTTGAACCAGCTCGTCGAGGAGACAACCCCGATGTGGGAAGGAGTGATCTACGACAGCCTCATGTTCCGCGGCGCACTGGACTATTTCAAGGAGTCGAGACCGCGCGTGTTCTACCTTGCGTTTGGCGAGACGGACGATTGGGCGCACGAGGGCCGGTACGACCACTACCTTCGCGCGGCGCGACGCGTTGATGATTACATCAAACTGCTTTGGGAAACCGTCCAGTCCATGCCCGAGTACCGTGGCCGGACCACGTTCATCATCACCACCGATCACGGTCGAGGCAGCGGAATGAAAGAATGGAAGGACCACGGGAAGAAAATTATGGGCTCCGAATACATTTGGCTGGCCACGATCGGACCTGACACGCGGACTCTGGGAGAGCGGACAAACACCGAACCCTTGACGCAAGGTCAGGTGGCCGCCACCGTGGCCGCGTTTCTGGGAGAGGATTATCATGGCGCCTTTCCAGTTGCGAGAGGGCCGGTGCGCGAGCTTATGTCTAAATGAGGACTCCGACCGTAATGAAAGCGAGATTCTTCGTGGTTCTGGTTGCGATCGGAGCCGCCGTATTCGGTCAGTGCGCCGACAATGCTGCGGATTCTTTGGCTGCCAACTATCCGGCCGACGCGGGCATCGAGAAAAACCCAGCCGTACTGTTCATCGAAAACTTCGAATCCGGCGACCTCAAGAAATGGGATCAAGTTCGCGGTTCGGCGACGGCGACGAACGTTGCACCGCATTCCGGGAAGTTCTGCGCGCAGATGGAACTGCGGCGCGGCGGCAATCCGGTATCCGACGCCATCAAGTGGTTCCTGCCCGGCGCGGACACGGTTCACGCCCGCTTCTACGTGAGATTCTCGGCGGATTACCAGTATTGCCATCACTTCGTCTGGCTCGGCGCCAATCAACGTCAGAACAAATGGTCGTCCTTCGGCAAAGCCGGCCTCAAGCCGGACGGCACTTACTATTCCACCGCCATGGAACCGTGGTTCGCGTGGGGCAAGAATCCGCCGCCGGGCGAGGTGAATCTCTACGCCTATTACCTCGACATGGAACCGGACCGGAAGATGGACAAGTATTGGGGCAACCAGTTCTTTCCGCCGGGACCGGGCAAAGGCCAGGCGGCCGGGCCGCAGCGCGTCATTCCTCCGCTGGAGAAATGGCAATGCTGGGAGTTCATGATCCAGGCCAATACCGCGCCGGACAAAGCCGACGGCAAACAGGCGATGTGGGTGGACGGCAAACTCATCGGCGAATTCACCGGCATCCGCTGGCGCAGCGATCTGGATTTGAAGGTGAACTGCCTTTGGCTCGAACACTACGGCTACGACGAAGGCGACCCAACAAAACAATTCTGGAAGGAGAAACAAACCGTGTGGTTCGATGACATCGTTGTGGCCACGCGCTACATCGGGCCGATGGTGAAGTGACGGATCGATTGAACCTTTTCTCGCCTGCGGCATTCCACTGAACGTAAATGCTGGTCGTGGCCGAGCATGAACAACTGCCGGTTTCGCAGGCGCGGGCCGGGGAGTCGGCAGCCTGGGATGTTCTCTTCCGGCGCTACCAGTTGCCTTTATATGCCTATGTCTTCGAACTGGTCCGTGACGAGCAGACGAGCCTCGACCTCGTGCAGGAAGCGTTTGTCAACGCCGTGCGCTACATCGGAAGTTTGCGCAACGATGAGCGATTCGGGAGCTGGCTCTTCGGCATCGCGCACCAGAAATGCCTGCAGCAATGGCGGCGGCAACACCGCGAGTCCTCCGCGCACGAAAAACTCGTCGATACGCCGGCGGAGTATGACGACGGTCCGCTTGAATTGCTTATTCGCGAGGAGCAGGAGGTCGAGTTCATGAAACTGTTGAGCCAACTGCCCGCCCCTCAGCGTTCGGTGCTGTTGCTGCACTTCGCTGAAGATTTCTCGCTCGAAGAAATTGCCCGCATTACCGGCGCGCAACTGGGCACGGTCAAGTCCCGCATGCATTACGCGAAGAAAGCACTCAGAAAACTGCTGGAGGAACGATCCTCATGAGAACACCACGGGAAATTCTGCTGCGCCGGCATCAAGCGGTGGAGTCGAAACTCGACCGGATTCGCTCGGAAGTTCTGGCGACTGAACTGAGCCGCGACAAGTCGGTCGCCCGCGAAGTGCTGAATCAAGGCTCCTCCTCTCCCGCCCTGCGGGCACCCTCTCCCCCGCCGGGGGAGAGGGA
>DATEKZ010000635.1:0-2427 GCA_035277185.1 Verrucomicrobiia bacterium | reverse complement strand
CAATCTCCGATTTTTCTCTCGCCAAAGTCCGCGTTCGCGGGCAAACACTTGCCCCTTCATTCTCGATGAACGAGCAGATTGTCATTCTCGATTTCGGTTCCCAATACACGCAGGTCATCGCGCGCCGCATTCGCGAGTGCAACGTCTATTCCACCATCCTTCGGTATGACACACCGGCGAGGCAGATCGCCGCGCTGAAACCGAGCGGCCTCATCCTTTCCGGCGGTCCGGCCAGCGTGTATGCCAAGGATGCGCCGCTGCCGGACAAGAGCATTTTCAAGCTCGGCATTCCTGTCCTCGGCATCTGTTATGGCGTCCAGATCCTCGCCCACTTTCTCGGCGGCAAGGTCGAGCCGGGCCAGAAACGCGAGTATGGCAAAGGCACGCTGACCGTCCGCGACAATTCGTGCCCCTTGTTCAAAGGTCTGCCGGAGACGCTCCAGGTCTGGAATTCCCACGGCGACAGGCTCACCCGGTTGCCCAAAGGATTTGTCTCTGTGGCCACGACGGAGAACTCGGGCTACGCGGCCATCGAAAATCGCGCGGCGAATATGTACGGGCTGCAGTTCCATCCGGAGGTCGTGCATACGCCGCGCGGGCGCGAGGTTTACAGCAACTTTGTGCACGGCGTCTGCGGTTGCGGCAAGGCCTGGACGATGCGCCATTACGCGGACCAGGCAGTGGAAGAAATCCAAGCGCGGGTCGGCCGCGAGCACGTGATTCTGGGCCTCAGTGGCGGTGTCGATTCCAGCGTTGCCGCCGCGCTCCTTCACAAGGCCGTTGGCGACCAGCTCACCTGCATCTTTGTCAACAACGGCCTGCTCCGCGCGAACGAAGCCGAAGTCGTGCAGGAGGTTTTCGGACGCAACTTCCGGATCAAGCTCCAGTACGAAGACGCCTCGAAACTCTTTCTCGCGCGGCTGAAGGGCGTGACCGACCCGGAGCGAAAACGCAAAATCATCGGCCGGACGTTCATCGAAGTGTTTCAGGCGGCGACCCGCCGCGCGGGCAAGGCGAAATTCCTCGCGCAGGGAACGCTTTATCCGGACGTGATCGAGTCCGTGCCGATCGCGGGCAATCCGGCCGCGATGATCAAGAGCCATCACAACGTTGGCGGACTGCCAAAGAAGATGAAGTTCAAGCTGGTGGAGCCGTTGAAGTGCCTGTTCAAAGACGAGGTGCGCCAGCTTGGAATCGAACTGGGCTTGCCGAAAGAAATCGTGCATCGCCAGCCGTTTCCCGGACCGGGTCTCGCGGTCCGTTGTCTCGGCGAAGTGACGCCGGAGAAGCTGAAGGTCCTGCGGCGCGCCGACGCGATCGTGGTCGAGGAGATGAAGGCTTCCGGGCTGTACTATAAGACCTGGCAGACGTTTGCGGTGCTGCTGCCCGTGCGCAGCGTCGGCGTTCAGGGTGACGAACGGACCTACGACTGGACCCTCGCCATCCGCGCGGTCGAATCGCAGGACGGCATGACGGCGGACTGGGTGAAACTGCCTTACGACTTGCTGGAGAAAATCTCGCTGCGCATCACGAATGAAGTGCGCGGGCTTAATCGCGTCGTCCTCGACCTCACCAGCAAACCGCCGGGGACGATTGAGTGGGAGTAGGGCTCGGGACTGCCGCATGAATGCGGCGTTCCGGTCGGCGCCGCCGGTTTTCAAGGTAACGCAGCGATCGCGAACGCGACTTGACGCGGCAGCGCGCTGACGAATTGGAACGCCGGATTCATCCGGCAGAGGTCTTATCTGGTGCAAATGATAACTCCTCGACGGCATGAGTATCGGCAGATTGCAGATTGCCGATTGTGGATTGGCCGCTACGATTCGCGCCAACATGAGCGAACGAATCGGCATCCTCACCGGCGGCGGCGATTGTCCCGGCCTGAACGCCGTGATCCGTGCCGTGGTCAAGGCGGCCGCCAAACGCGGCTGGGAGACGCTCGGCATTTCCGATGGGTTCGAAGGTCTGCTGGAGCCGGTCCGCTATCGCAAGCTCGACTACCACGAGATGGACGGTCTGTTGCTGGTGGGAGGCACGATTCTCGGGGCGACCAACAAGGGCCGTTTCGCCGCCAAGACCGGCCACGGCGAGGTCATGAAGATCCCGGAGGGAGTTCTCGCCCAGGCCAAACAAAATGTCGAAAAACTCGGCTTGCGCGCCCTCGTCGTCGTGGGCGGGGACGGCTCGCTGACCATCGCCCAGCAACTGTTCGAGTACGGTGTTCCCATCATCGGTGTGCCGAAGACCATCGACAACGACCTGGAAGCGACCGTGATGACGTTCGGCTTCGACTCCGCGGTGGCCTGCGCCACGGATGCGCTTGATCGTTTGCGCACCACGGCCGAGAGCCACAACCGTGTCATGGTCCTCGAAGTGATGGGCCGCTACGCGGGCTGGATCGCGCTGCATTCCGGCATCGCCGGCGGA
>DATEKZ010000634.1:0-3061 GCA_035277185.1 Verrucomicrobiia bacterium | reverse complement strand
TGAGCACAGCATACTTGAACGCCGCCGAGCTCACGCTGCCTCCCTGAATCTCCTTCAGATGCGTTACTCCCCAATCCGTGAAGCCATACCGGCAGGCATCGAGCAGCCACAAAGCAACTGCCGCCAACCAAAGTGCGGGATTGGCGAGCGTCACCGCGAGGTTTCGTCCAAACGACACTTTGCTCGCAGCTCCCGTCCTTCCGGTCACGGCGACTTGCGGTTCTGTTCGTGGACTCTCTTCCAGCAGCAACCACATGTGCACTGCGCTGGCCACCAGCAAAGCGGAGGGCACGAACAACGCCCCACGCCAACCGAACTGGTCGAACGCCCAACCGGCAACCACAAACGTGAGCGCGCCGCACAACTGGTAGCCCGTGCCGATGATTCCGATGGCCCGGCCGCGGCGCACCGAGGGAAACCAGTTTGCGGCCACGCGCATGGTGGGAGGCCAGCCGAGCGCCTGCACGTAGCCGTTGCAGGCCCAGACGAAGACCATGAAATAAAGCGCCGTTGCCCACCCGAAGAGAACGTTGAGACCCGCCGACGCCAACAAGCCCAGGGCCAAAAGCCGGCGCGGCGGAAAGCGCTCGGCGAGCTGACCATTCACAAACTGCCCAACGCCGTAGGCCAATTTCAACGCCATCAAAACCGTGCCCAGTTGCGCCTTTGTCAATCCGAACTCCGCGCTGATTCCCGGCAACGCCACCGGCAGATTGTTTCGGCAGAAGTAGAAGGAGCCATACGTGAGCCACAAAACCCAAAGAGTTAAACGTTCGCGTGGAGCGACAGTCGTCGCGTCCGTGCTGTAGGAAGCGGGATTCAACGCGCCAAAGGAAAGCGAAATGCGAACTTGCCGTCAATCCTGCTGGCAGCCGCAGAGAGTCTCTGAAGGATTTAACCGCGGATTACGCGGATGACACGGATGGGGAGGAATTTGAATCCGTGCAATCCGTGAAATCCGCGGTAAAAGACGCTCTGGAATTCCCCCGAGTTGCCTATGCGAATTACACGTTAGACATTGCAAGATGCACAGGTTTTGGGCCCGTTCACGCCTGCAACGTTACGACTCCCGCCTCCTAACTTGCTGTCCGGTTGACGGTTGAACGTCTGTTCCATTTCGTGGCTTCGTTTGTGCGCCAATCGATCCCGGGCCAACGAAAGGATTACCTGTGAAAACGAAGATTCTCAAAAACTCTGTGGTGATCGGGTTGGTGGGCAGTTTGAGCCTGGGCGTGTTCGACGCTTCAGCCGATTTGGAAGTTTCAGCGTCGGTGCAGATCAGCGCCACCGCTGAATTCCATGCGCCGCTGGCGACGCATGGTTCGTGGATCGAGGTCGGTTCTTACGGACGCTGCTGGCGCCCGGCCAGTGTCGCCGTTGGATGGCGGCCGTATAGTCACGGCCATTGGGTCTGGACGGACCTCGGGTGGTACTGGGAGAGCGATGAACCCTGGTCCTGGGCCTGTTACCATTATGGATCCTGGGTTGTTGACTCCCATCACGGCTGGGTCTGGGTACCGGGCATTGAATGGGCGCCGGCCTGGGTTTCCTGGCGAATTGGCGGCGGCTATTGCGGTTGGGCGCCGTTGGGGCCGCGTGGAGTAGTTGTATCCGGCCCTTCATTCGTCTTCGTTGACGTCCGTCGCTTTCACGAACCGGTAAGACCCACAACGGTAATCGTGAACAACACAACGATCATCAATAAGACCACACAGATCGCTCAAGTTAAGCAGGAGACCCGCAACGTCGGAGGCGGGGGACCGAAGAAGGTCATGGTAAACGAGGGTCCGGGTCTCGCTACAATCGAGAAGGCATCGGGCAAGAAGGCCCGTCAGGTCTCTATTCAAGAGGCCGCCAAACAGACGCCTGTCCCTACGGAGGTGGCACGCAAGTCGCGCGAATCTCAGGGCAAGGATAAGGCGCCGGGTGAGCAGGAAAAGCCAAACCCAGGCCAGGAGCGCAAGCAGGCGCCGAAAGATGACACCCTCGCGCCTCCCGCGAAGCCGGGCGGTCCTGACAAAGGCGAAAAACCGCGCAAGGATGATGAAGTCAAGCCTGCCCCGAGACAGCCGCCTACTCCGGACACGCCTCCGACAAGGCCGCTCCCTCCGGACAAGGGTCCGGATAAAGGCGAGAAACCGCCTAAAGACGGAATCAAGCCCGCTCCAGAACGGCCACCGGCGCCGTCGCAGCCTCCAACAAAGCCTTCCAAGCCTGCGCCGAAAGGCAAGGAAAAGGGCAAAGGCGGCAAAGACAAAGAAGGTGGAAAAGATAAGCCGTGATTTTGGGTGGGGCGAGGCTACTGCCGAGCCGGCTCGCGAGGACTCTCGCCCCACCGCATGTTGCCAACTGAGCCACTAACCTTGATTTCGAGCCGCGCTCCGATAAGAGCGGTAAATCAAACGAGTCTTATGAAAACGATCGCACTTGGGTTGACACTGCTGAGTTTCGCGGGTTCAGCGCTCGCGGTCGAGAAAGCGGAACTGGACAACCGAATCCGAACGCTGACGGCAAAGTTCGAGGCATTGCAGTGGAAAGCAGACAAGAGCATCCCGGCCGAGCATCTTCGCAAGGCGCAGGGAATTGTCCTGTTGGACCGCACCAAGGCCGGCTTCGTCTTCGCCTTTCAAGGGGGCGGCGGCGTTGCCCTGGTCAAGGACCCGGAGTCCGAGCGATGGAGTCCCGCGGCTTTTCTCGGTGCACACGAAGCCAGCCTCGGATTTCAAATTGGCGGTGAACACTCTCTCTTTGTGATCCTGTTCATGAACACGAACGCCACACGCCTTCTGATCGAACCTAACATCAAGTTCGGCGGCGAAGCGCGTGGAACCGCCGGCGACTCGAGCACCGGAGCGGAGGGCATCGCTTCCCCGACGGAACCGTCGGTGCTGGTCTATGCCGCCCGCAAAGGGCTCTACGGTGGCGCGGCCATTAAAGGTGGCGCGATCGTGCCCGACGAAGAGGCCAATCGCGTCTATTACGGCCAGTTCCTCGGAATGAACGATATTCTCTTCGAAAAAAAGGTGAGGCCGACGGAGGCCGCGACCGAACTCGCCGACAA
>DATEKZ010000633.1:0-2848 GCA_035277185.1 Verrucomicrobiia bacterium | reverse complement strand
GAGGACACCGCGCGCTTCACCGTTTATTCGGACTCGGTCGAGACCCGGCTCGTCGCGACAGACCGGGAATTGCTCGCGCAGATAGGCCGGATCACGGGCGGAGGCGAGATCCCCCTGGCCGGGTTGAAGGAGCTGCCCAACCGTATCCGGCAGTTTGAAGAATTGTCTCGAGACAAATTGAAAGCCCGTGACATCTGGGATAGACTCTCCGTGTTCAGTCTCCTGGCGGGCCTGCTGGCGGTCGAATGGTTCGCCCGACGGCGACTGGGATTGGTCTGATGCAAAGGAAGCGAATCGGCATCACGATATGAGCATCGAGCGACAACTTGCACAATTGAAGACGGCGCATCGCCGGCAGGTGCGCACGCTTGTCTTCGTTCGAACGGTGTGGCTGATGGCCGTGATCGGACTCGCGCTGATCTACGGAGATCTTTTTTTCCAATTCAACGATCCGTCCCGCCTGTCGCTGGACGGCGGGTTCGCGGTGCTCCTGATCGGCGCAGTGGTTCTGACGTGGCGCTGGCTGACCGGGGCGACCTCGGAAGCGCGGCGCGTGGCGCGGCTGGTCGAGGAGGGGAATCCGGATCTGCATAACGATCTCGTCAGCGCCATTGATTTCGAGGAGGCGATGGGCAAAGGCTCCGGGCCGGCGGTGTCCAGGGAGCTGATGCAACACCAGATCGGCATCGCAGCGGAAAAGGCGCGCCGGCTCAAACGCCTCGATTCACTCAAGCCGCCATCCCTGAAGCAGGAAGCGCGTCTGCTCCTTGCCTCGCTCGGGATGGCCGTAATCCTGTTGCTTGTTTTCACTTCGCATTTCGCCGCCGTCATTCCCCGGTTTGTCGATCCGTTTGGGGATCATCCCCCTTACAGTCCGACCTCGCTGAAGGTGAATCCGACAGGAACGTCCGTTGACTACGGACAGGGTTTGAAGATCGACGTCGAAACCGGCGGGCCGAGGCCGGCGGAGATGACGCTGGTGCTGCGTGACAAAGAGGGACGCGAGCGGGCGACATTGCCCATGCTCGAGGAGAGCGACGGACGTTACTTTCAGAACATTGAAAACGTTCAGGACGATCTCGAATACTTCGTTCGCATCCCGGGCGGGCGGAGCAAGCGATATGCGCTTTTGGTGATCAAGTGGCCGAAAATCCAATCGGCTACCGTGGCCTACGAATACCCCGCCTATACGCAGTTGCCCGCCGAGAAGCGATACTTGAACGACCGCGTCGTGAAGGGTTATCGAGAGACGAGGGTGACGCTTGCGCTCCATTCCAACCGCCCGTTGAAGGGAGGCGTTCTGACCGTCTGCGGCGCCGATTATGAGTTGGCGCCCGGCGACGCCAACAGCGTCACGGCGACATTTGTGATTTCGACCAATGGTCCGTTCTCCGCCACCATCACGGACAAGGACGGAAACGTCACGCGCGAGAAACTGGAGGGGACGGTGGAGGTGCTTCCGGATTTGAAACCCGAGATCGCCATCGTGTCGCCCGGCATGGATTCCTTCGCCACGCCGGACGCGAGGATTCCGATCAACATTGAGGCCAGGGACGACCTCGGCGTCGGAAAGGTGGAGATTCTGCGCAGCCGCAGCGGTTCGGCGGACGAGCGAAAGACCGTCCACAACGCGGAAGGCCGGGAGAAGTTTGTCAATGTGATCGAGGAACTCGATCTGGAAGCCCTCGGCGTGAAACCCGGCGACACGATCGAGTATTACGCGACCACGACCGACAGCGCGCCGGGCGTGTCGCAAACGACGGCCACCCCCGCCTATCGCCTCGCGATCATTTCGCAGGAACAATATCGGGACCTTCTGCAAACCCAGATGAGCGCCGAGGACCTGACGAAGAAATATGACGAGTTGATGGAGCAGTTGAAACGCCTCGCAGACAAACAGGCCGCCCTGGAAAAAGAGATCGGCCGGCTGAAGAACAACCTGGAGCAGAACGGTTCCCTGACGCCCCAGGAGCAGCAGCAGATGCAACAGGGTCTCGCGGCCCAGGAGCAGTTGGCCAGGCAAACCGGGGAATTCGCCAGGGAATTGCAGGAGGAAGCGAAGCGTCCGTCCGTGTTCGATGTGGAAAAGGACTATAAGAAGGCGTTGGAAAAATTCTCCGAACGGATGGCGCAGGCGCAACAGGCCATGTCGCGGAGTGCGGAGAACCTGAAGAAGGCGGGGGAGAAGCCGGGCGGATCAGAGGGTCTGCCAGGCTTGAATTCGGCGTTGCAGGACCAGCGTGAAGCGTTGGCGCAGCTCGGTCAGAACCGGGACGAATTCGAGAAGGGGATTCAACAGGCAAACCGCGACATCGAGAAATTGTACCGGCTCCTGGGAGACGTGGAAACGTTCAAGGCGCTGCTGGAACGGCAGAAGAATCTGGAACGCCAGGCGCGTTCCTACAAGGACGTCGCCGATCCGGGACTCGACGAGCAGATCCGCCTTAAGGAATTTGCCGAAGAGCAGGAGGCCGTCGAACAGTCCTTGTCGGACCTGCGGGAGGATTTCATCAAGCACGCCGAAGAAGTCGCCCAGGAGTATCCGAAGGTGGCGGACGACGGCCGCGAGATCGCCGACCAGATACGGGAGCGGCAGATCGAAGACCTGATGGAGAGCGGGGCGACGCGGCTTTCATGGGCGGACGCGAAGGGCGGCCACGAGAAGGTGCGGACCGCGTACGACGAGATGCAGGCGATGGTTGAAGTCTGCAACAGCGCCGGCGGGCAGGCGCAGGGCGAGTGCGAATTCCGCCTGAAGATGACCATGAACATGTCGCTGGGGAACACGCTTCAACAGCTTGCCAAAGGCCTGAAACCCGGCTCGGGCTTCGGCATGGGCAGTGGTTTC
>DATEKZ010000632.1:0-2942 GCA_035277185.1 Verrucomicrobiia bacterium | reverse complement strand
GATGAACTGTTCGGCTCGCCGGAAGAGGTCGGACGGGAGATTATCCCCATTGGCGAAATGGTGAATGTGAACGGCCAGCCGTTCACGATCGTCGGCATGTTCGCCCATTACGAGAGCGAACGCGATCGCAAGGAACGCGAATTGGCCCGGGAACAGTCGAAACAGAAACAATCCGACGGCATCCGCCGGGATCGCGGCGGCGGGGGTGGACGCGGGCGGGGCGGATGGGCTTTTCGACGGAAGAACGAGACCGTCTTCATCCCGCTCAACACCATGTGGGTCAAGTTTCGCTCCGCCTCGGGCGACGGCGGCATCCCGGATCCGCGCCTGACCGACATCGACCTGAAAGTGGCGAGCCTCGAGCTGCTTGAACCGGCGCTGCAACAGGCGCGAAACGTACTCATGGTCACTCACAACGGCATCGAGGATTTCACATTTCAGACGCAGGAAAACAACATCGAGAACATCAAAGTGACCATTCGTAACGCGCGAGTGAGCGGCGGTGTCATCGCGGCGATCAGCCTCATCGTCGGCGGCATCGGCATCATGAACATCATGTTTGCCAGCATCACGGAGCGCATCCGAGAAATCGGCATCCGCAAAGCCATTGGGGCAAGCAACCTTGCCGTCTTCGCGCAGATCATCGTCGAGAGCATCGTCATCGCGGTGCTCGGCGGTTTTGCCGGCCTCGCCGCGTCCTATGGCTTCGTGCAGGTGCTGGGCGCGCTGACGCCCACCGAGAACTCGCCCGTCATTACGCCGGTCGCGATGGGCGTTGCCTTTGCATTCAGCGTCATCGTGGGGTTGGTGGCCGGCATTTTTCCCGCGATCAAGGCCTCGCGTCTGGACCCGATTGAGGCGTTGCGCTACGAATAACGCCGTCGGCCAAATTAGCGCTTGTCAACGGACGAACGGTTGCTAGGTTATCCGGCCTTTGCTATGAAAGCTGACATTCATCCCAAATACGTGGACGCGGAAATCCGTTGCGCCTGCGGCAATGTGATCAAGACCCGTTCCGTCAAGGCGTCGATTTTGATCGGTATCTGCAACGTCTGTCATCCCTTCTACACCGGCCAGCAAAAGTTCGTCGATACCGCCGGGCGCGTGGATAAATTCCAACAGCGTCTCGTGAAGACGCAAGCCGCGCAGGCCGCCGCCGCCGCCGCCGCCGCGACCAAAAAGAAAAAGAAATAGCTGATTTCGGCCGTCCGCCCGCAGGGAGTTCCTCGCTCTGCGGGCGGACTCTTTTTTGGCCTCATGGACTTGCGTCCCTATATCGAAAGATTCGCCAGGCGCCTGGCCGAAGTGGAAGTGGCCCTGAGCGACCCGAAGGTCTTTGCCAACAGCCAGAAATACCAGGAACTGTCCCGCGAATACTCGCATCTGAAGGAACTGGTCGCGCGGGGAACGGAGTATCTGAAGGCGCTGGCGGACCTGGACGCCAACCGCGCCCTGCTCAAATCCGAATCCGCCGATTCCGAGATGGCTGAACTGGCGAAAGAGGAAATCACCGGGCTCGAAGTGGAAGAGAAACGGCTCGCACTGGAAGTTCAGCGCGGTGTCCTGCCGCCCGATCCGACCGATTCGCGCAACACGATTATCGAGATTCGCGCCGGAGCCGGTGGATCGGAGTCGGCGTTGTTTGCCGCCGACCTGTACCGGATGTACACCCGCTACGCCGAATCGCACCGCTGGAGAACGGAGACGCTCGATTCAAGTCCGTCCGACCTCGGCGGGTTCAAGGAGGTCATTTTCAGTGTCACGGGTTCGGACGCCTTCAAGCGACTCAAATACGAAAGCGGCGTCCACCGCGTGCAGCGCGTTCCGGCCACCGAAGCGCAAGGCCGCATTCACACGAGCACCACCACGGTGGCCGTGTTGCCGGAAGCGGAGGAAGTGGATGTGCAGTTGAAACCCGAAGAACTGGAGATCACCGTGTGCCGCGCCTCCGGTCCGGGCGGCCAGGGCGTCAACACGACCGACTCGGCGGTGCAAATCCTCCACAAACCGAGCGGACTCATCGTTCGCTGTGCCGACGGGCGTTCGCAGCAAAAGAACAAGCAACAGGCGTTCACAGTCCTGCGCTCCCGGTTGCTGGAACAAAAAATTGCCGCGGAGAACGCCAGGTACGCGGCGCAACGCAAGGCGCAGGTCGGCACGGGCGAACGGAACGAGCGCATCCGCACCTACAACTTTCCCCAGAACCGCGTCACCGATCATCGGATCGAACTCACCCTCTACAATCTCCCGCACGTGATTGACGGGGACCTGGACGCGCTGATCGAGCCGCTCATGGCGCACGACCTGGAGGAACGCCTTGCCGCGTTGAAGTTGTGATTCCCAATTGAAAATCCAGGGATTGATTTTTGATTGCGACGGCACGCTGGCCGACACCATGCCGCTTCATTGGCGCGCCTGGCGGACCATCACGGAGCGACACCGACTCCACTTCCCCGAAGACCGGTTTTATGCGATGGGCGGCGTTCCCACGCGCGACATCTTGAAAATGCTGAGCCATGAGCAGGGCGTCCCAATCGATCACATCGCCGTAGCGCACGAAAAGGAGGTGGAATACCTGCCGCTCATCGACCAGGTGGAGCCGGTCAATGTCGTCGTCGGGATCGCCCGCGAGCATTACGGAAAGATCCCGATGGCGGTGGCCTCGGGTGGGACGAAAAAGATCATTACCCAGGTGCTGGAGCATTTGGGAATCGTGAAACTGTTCGATGCCATCGTGACCAGCGAAGATGTGACCCGCCAGAAGCCGGCGCCGGACATCTTCCTCGAAGCGGCGCGTCGCATTGGTGTTCCGCCCCAATACTGCCGCGCTTATGAGGACACCGACCTTGGGTTACAGGCGATCCGAGCGGCAGGAATGGAAACGGTGGATGTGCGCGAATTGCTGGTGAAGCGTTGAGGCATTTGGTTTGCGACGTTCCTTG
>DATEKZ010000631.1:0-9137 GCA_035277185.1 Verrucomicrobiia bacterium | reverse complement strand
CACAATCATTTTGAAGGAAAAATTCGCCGATACAGGAGGCCAAAAGACTGAAATGTTCACGGGCATGATTAAGCGGGAAGCGGGCTATAATTCAGAATGCGGCGACTGGGAGTTTTTCACTATGGAGGCCAGCGGCTCCAGAATTGTTGAGCGCGGCAGGATCCGGCGCTGCATGGATTGCCATGTCGAATACAAGAGTCGCGACTTCGTTACCAAGAACTACGTCTCCGGTTCGGCTTGGGACGCTCCAAATAAGTAATCGCTTCAATCACTCGTTTCCGTGACACACAACCCAATCGCCAAAGCCAACGCCGAGTTGCGCAACCAGTCCGCGCTCGACATCGTGAAGTGGGCCGTCGCTCAGGCCGGCGGCCGCGCCATCGTCTCGACCAATTTCCGGCCGTACGAAGCGGTCATCCTGCACCTCGCAACGCAGGTGCAGCCGGACATTCCGGTGCTCTGGGTGGACCACGGCTACAATCGCCCCGCCACTTACCATCACGCCGCGCAGCTTCAGCGACTCCTTGGGCTCAACATCAAGGCTTTCGTTCCGAAGATGACGGCGGCGCACTACGACGCCATTCACGGCGGCCCGCCCGAACCCACGCCGGAGAACGAGGAGCGCATCAAGGCTTTCAGCACCGCGATGAAACTGGAGCCATTCCAGCGCGGAATGCGGGAGCTGGCGCCGGCCGTTTGGATCACCGCGCTCCGCTAGGTGCAGAATCCGAATCGGGCCGGACTCGATATCGTCAGCAACGACCCTAACTTCGGCTCGCTCAAGGTCAGCCCGGTGTTTTACTGGACCGACGCGGACATGGAAACCTACCTCAAGCAACACCACCTTCCGAACGAGTGGGATTATTTTGATCCCGCCAAAGCGGACGAGAAACGTGAGTGTGGCTTGCACGCGTCCTGGGGGGAGAAGGTAATGGCGTCTGGCGTCTAGGTTCTGGGAATCGCGATGGATGAGCCTTTCGAGAAGTCGGAAGCATGGAAGTCGGCGCGGGTGCTGACGAACGTCGTCTATTCTCTGCGCCGAAGCGAACCTCTGACGAAGGACTTTGGCTTGCGCGACCAGCTTCGGCGCGCAGCAGTTTCCGTCATGAACAACGTCGCTGAAGGCTGGGAGAGCCTTCACTCGGCCGAAAGGCGTCAGGCCTACAATGTCGCACGTCGCTCGTGTGGAGAGGTTCGTTCCATGAGTTACATCCTGTTCGATAACAAATTTATCTCTGCGGCGGAACAAGAGAGCCTCCAAGCTCAATGCATTCAAACCGGCAAACTTATCAGTGGTCTCATCCGTTCAATTCGTGAGCGAAGCTGAAATCAGAGCCCAGACGCCAAATCCCATTCCCTTTTGTGAGCAGCTATCACCTGGACCATTTGCAATACCTGGAAACGGAGGCCATTCACGTCATGCGCGAAGTGGCCGCCGAATTCGAGCGGCCGGCGCTGCTCTTCTCCGGTGGCAAAGACTCCATCTGCCTCCTGCGGCTGGCCGAAAAAGCCTTTCGCCCCTCGGACATTCCCATGCCGTTCCTCAACGTGGACACGGGCCACCATTTTCCCGAGCTGAATGAATTTCGTGATCGTCGCGCGAAGGAGCTCGGCGGAAAACTCATCGTCCGCAAGGTCGAGGACGCCATCAAAAAGGGCATCGCTGTTCCGGCGCCCGGCGAGATCAGCCGCAACCGGCTCCAGATTCCCACGTTGCTGGCGGCCATCGAGGAATTCCACTTCAACTGTTGCATCGGCGGCGCGCGGCGCGACGAAGAGAAATCCCGCGCCAAGGAACGATTCTTCAGCTTCCGTGACGGTTTCGGACAGTGGGACCCCAAGAACCAGCGGCCCGAGATCTGGAATCTTTATAACGCCCGCGTGAATTCCGGCGAACACATGCGCGTCTTTCCGCTCTCGAACTGGACCGAGATGGACGTCTGGGAATACATCAAGAAGGAAAAACTTGACGTGCCGAGCATCTACTTCAGCCATCGTCGCAAATGCGTTCGTCGAAATGGTCAGTGGCTGCCCGTGACCGATCTGATGCCTCAGAAGGGCAAAGATGAGGTGAAGGAACTGGTCGTGCGCGTGCGCACCATCGGCGACATCATCAGCACGGGGATGGTGGAAAGCCCGGCCAACACCGTGGACGACATCATCGCCGAGATCGCCGCCGCTCGCGTGACCGAACGCGGCTCCCGCGCCGATGATAAAGCTTCCGAGGCCGCCATGGAGGACCGCAAAAAGGCCGGCTATTTCTGAGACTCTTCGACCATGTCCACCCACCACCCGATCGAAATCCTCCGCTTTAACACCTGCGGCTCGGTGGATGACGGAAAATCCACGCTCATCGGCCGGTTGCTTTATGACTCCAAGTCGCTGATGGAGGACCAACTTGAGGCCCTCCAGCGCTCCGCGGACATCACCGGCGGCGGTCAGGTCAACCTGGCCAACCTCACGGATGGCCTTCGCGCCGAACGCGAGCAGGGGATCACCATCGACGTTGCCTACCGTTATTTCGCCACCCCGCGGCGAAAATTTATCGTCGCGGACACGCCCGGCCACGTCCAATACACGCGCAACATGGTGACCGGCGCCTCTTCCGCCAACCTCTCCGTCGTGCTGGTGGACGCGCGCAACGGCGTCATCGAACAGAGCCGGCGTCACACGTTCATCGCCGCGCTGCTCGGCATTCCTCACCTCGTCATTGCGGTGAACAAGATGGACCTCGTGGACTGGAGCGAAGAGCGGTTTCTCGAAATTCGCGACGAGATCGAGGCTTTCCTGCCCCGGCTGGACGTCTTGCGCGACGTGAAGTTCGTCCCCATCAGCGCGCTCAACGGCGACAACGTGGTCGAGCCATCGAAGCGCACGCCGTGGTACCTGGGACCGACGCTGCTGGGGCATCTCGAGACGGTCCATATTGCGAGCGACTGGAACCTCAGCGCGTTCCGCCTTCCGGTGCAATGGGTCAATCGCCCCAACAACCCGCGCGACCCGGACCTGCACGATTTCCGCGGACTCAGCGGTCAGATCGCAGGCGGCATCATCAAGGTTGGCCAGAAGGTGATGGTGTTGCCCAGCGGGATGAAGAGCACCGTGAAGCAGATCTGGACGGCCGACGGTCCGCTGACCGAGGCGTTTTGTCCCCAGTCCATCACTCTCGTGCTCGAACACGACCTCGACGTGAGCCGCGGTGACATGATCGTTGACCTGGAGAATCTTCCGGGCATGAACGCCGATCTGCGGGCGAAGGTCTGCTGGATGAACCCGCGTCCGCTGCAGGCCGGGCGGAAGTACTTCCTGAAACACACGACCCTGACCGCGCAGGCAATTGTCACGACCCTCGACAGCCGGATCAACATACAGACCTTCGAACCGGAGCCGGCGCCCCCCGAACTGGCAATGAACGACATCGGCGAGATCAAACTTCGCACCTCGAAGCCGCTGATTTTCGACGGTTACACGAACAACCGCCTGACCGGTTCGTTTATCCTGATCGAGCAGGGCACGAACGCAACGGTCGCCGCCGGCATGCTCCATCAGCCGACCGAACTCGTGAAGCCCGAATACAACGACTTCGCGATTTGATTCGAATCTAAACGCGGATTGCACGGATTTGCACGGATGCCAGGAATTGAATCCGTGAAAATCCGTGTCTTCAGTTCGCCGCCTTCTTGAGCGAAGAAAGATACTCGACCAGGTCCACCAGTTCCTGTGTGGTCATCGCCTGCTGCAATCCGGCGGGCATAATGGAAAGCTTCTGCTTCTCGCGTTTCGTTACGTCCGGCTTCTTATGTTTCGTCACGATTCCCGTTTGCGCCTTCATCGCGATTTCGTCTGCCGTTTCGCTGACGATGAGACCGAAAGCCTCGTCGCCGTTTTTCAGTTCGATCTGCCACGCTTCGTAGCCGAAGGAAATGCCGGCGCTGGGGTCGAGAATCGACTCGTAAAGAGCGTCCTTGCCCAGTTTGGTGCCGATCTCCGAGAGGTTCGGCCCGACATCGATTCCTTCGCGGTTGACCTGATGGCATTTGATGCAGGCGACCATATCGCGGCGAAAGACCTCGGAACCTTTCACGGCATCGCCCTTCATCTTCATCAATTCGGCAATCGGAGGCAGCGGTTGAGCATTCTGTCCTTGCGGCAGGGGCAGCAGTGGCGCGGCTTCGGCCTTCAAGATCGGCCATCGCACATTGTGCAGTTCAGTGGCTGCGGTGAACTTCAAATCCCCGGGTAATTTCTCTTCCTTTGCCAATTGGAGCACGTGGGCGGCGCCCTCCTGGATTTGCGCGAGTGACCGGACCGCCTGCTTGCGCAAGCCAACGTCGCGTTGGAGATGGACCACCAAAGGAGCGAGGAGCGGGACGACCCTTTTGTCGCCGGTGTTGCCCAGCACTTCGGCGGTCTTGAGCGCGTTCGTGCTTTCGAGCGAGTCCTTCAGCAACGCCCAATCCTGGTTGTCAATGATCAGCCGGGCCGCATCGACGCCGGAACTGGTGTTTGAATGCCGAAGCGCGATTTCGAGCAGCGCAGGATTCTGGTTCTTGATTCCAAAATCACGGACCAGTTCAACGAACTGCGGTGTGCCCTTCGTTGCCTCGATCACTCTATCGAGCGCCTCCTTGAGCTTTGGGTTTGCGTTGACCTTCTCGGGGCCAAGCCGGGTCAGCGCCTCGACGATCGTGGCGATGCGGTCCGGTTCGAGCGGTTCGGCCAACAAGCCGGAAGCCAGCAGGACCGGGCCAAGCCAACTGACGGAAACCCGGCGAGCCGCGGCCAGACGGCGGGGAACGCAACAGATCATTTCAGTCCGCCCAGCGCCAATTCAGCCATCGCCGCATCCTTTTCCGGACCCGTGATGAAATCGAGCGAGCGGAAGTAACGCGGCCGCTCCTGCTCGGTGATGCTCTTATCACTGATGATTTTGACAAGCAGACCCGCCGTCTTCCTGCCGCGCGAGCGCCAGATGATATCCCGGCCGGCCGGCGTGTTCCACTTGTCGCCGACTTCCGCCAGCCAGGTGTCAAAATACTTGTCCCATTGCTTATCAGCTCCAATGCCGAGAGCCTCGAGATACCAGCGATCCTTGCCGTCGTGTTGCAACGCGAGCTGCGTCCACAGCTTTGGGGCGTCGGGCGATGAATGATGGCGCAGGGCAATGGCGCACTCCCGGCGAACCTGTGGCGAGGAATCATTGACCAGCATTTTGACGTACGGAATCACGTCGAGCTTCCGCTCCCGCGCGATTCGCAACCCGGCGATGCGGAGGTCGGGGTCGGCGTCCTTCAAACCGAACAGGACATTGTTCTGTTCGAGACCCTTGATGCGGCAGAGGAGATGCAGCGCCCGGGATCGCGCTCGCGCGTCTTTGTTTTCCCGGATGACGTTGACCAGAAGTTGGGGCACGCCCTGCTCCATGTTGCGGTCGATCCTCGTCCACGCCAGATAGCGCGTTGCCTGATTGGGCGACTGAAGCGCTTCGACCTGCCCATCGGCCGTCGTCAGAGTCAACTTCGGCACGGAGGGTTTGTGGCCCTTCGGGGCAACCCGATACACGCGGCCGGTCATGGTTTCCAGTTTCTGATCGGCCATGTTGTGGCCGCCCACTCCGGCGTCGTTCCAATCGGCGACATAAATCGAGCCATCCGGCGCGACGCAAACATCGGAAGGCCGGTACCAGTTGTCATTGCTGGTCAGGATGTCTCTGATCTCCGCCCTGTAACCCGCGCCGCTGGGCCGGGTGATGTACGCACGCACCACCCGCGGGCCCGCGTCGCAATGGATGATCTGATTTTGGAAAACGTCAGGCAGGAGTTTGCCTTCGTACACGGCGATGCCGGTCGGCGAGCCGGCGCCGGTGTGCAACAGGTTCGGAACGACACCGGGGTCGTATTGATGCCATTCGTAATAGACCTTCTCGTCTTCGGGCGCCCCTTTGGCTTTGGCCTTGGCCCAGCCGGCCGGCCAGCCCGCGCCGGTCATCTCATCAACGTAGCCGAAGTTGCCGCGTTCCATCACGTAATTGATCCGCACGCCGCGATTGCCGTCGTCGTCGTTGTCCGACTGCCAGAGCGTGCCGAGGGAATCGACGCAGACTTCATAGTTGTTGCGGAAGTTGTAGCCGAGCACCTCGAATTCGCTGCCGTCCATGTTGCAGCGGAAGACGAGGCCCTGCCGATACGGTTTGCCGTTCGTAATGACATCGTTGCCCTCCACGTCCTTCACCAACGAACCGTCCGGGCGATGAATTTCCCTGCTGTCATTGCCCATGTTGAAATAGAGCTTGCCGTCGGGGCCGAACACGAACGCGTGCACGCCATGATCGTGATCGACTCCCTTGATGCCGGTGAAGAGCTTGGCCGGCGGACCGTCGGCCTTGTCATCGCGATTGGCGTCGGTGAAAATGAGGACGTTCGGCGAGCAGGAAACGATGACTTTCTCGCCCAGCACACAGATGCCGAGGGCGGTGTTGATTTCGTTGCCTTGATAAAAAGTGGTCTCCTTGTCCGCGGCCCCGTCGCCGTTCGTGTCTTCGAGAATCACGATGCGGTCTCCTTCCGGCCGCAGCTTGCCCCATTTCTGAAACAGTCGGTAATTGGCGCCTTCGGTCACCCAGACCCGGCCGCGATGATCGATGTCCATGTCCGCCGGATTGCGGACCATCGGCTCGGAGGCAAAGAGGGTGGCTTCGAGGCCCTCGGCGACCTTCAGGTTTTTTAACTGTTCGCGCGCGGCTTCCGGGCCGGAGCCTCCGGGATTCGCGGCCCGGGCGGACGTAGCGGAAATCGTTCCGAGCAGGACGGAGCTGACGATGGCAAGTGAGATGGAGTTTTTCATAGATTTCAAAAAGCTTCGCCTTGGCGCGGAAAACATGAGCGCTGCCTGTTCAGCGTCTCGCCGTCCAGGTCCCCTGAATTTCGCCCATCGTGACGGTCCCTTTCAGAGAGTTGGCGTCTTCGATCTGGCCGGCATAAGTGACTTTCCGCTCTTCGCCTTCGTAGTTCACGATGAAATAAAGGTCCATTTTCTGGCCGTTGACTGAGCCGAACACATCCGCTTCGCCCAACCGGCCCTGGTAGCGCCCCAGTACGTTTTGGCCGGCATGGATCAGGTCAAACGTCGGTTCGCCCGAACCGAGCGGCGTCTCAACTTTGAACTTCCACGGGCCCGTCAGATTGGGAGCGTCGGCCGGAGCTTTCTTCGGATCGAGATTTACGGCCAGTTCTTTGGGCTCGATCTTCGATTCAATTCCGTTGGGTGGCACTTCGAGCTTTGCAATCCACAGCAGGGCGTTTAACACAACTTTGCGGTAATTGTCCTCCGCCCAATTCACGTGTTTATGGCCGCCGGTGAAACCGAAGCTGCGCCCGCCATCCGGTCGCTCGAACACCCACATCATCGTCTCGTCGCGTCCCTTCATTTCCTGAATGTGGGGATACGGCCCCTTCGGATACACGTACGGTCCGTCGCGCACCTGATCGGACGGCTTGGCGACAAGGATCGGCGTGATGCCCTTCATGCTCTCCGGCCAGCGCATGTTGAAATACCATTCGTCCACCAGCCCGAACGGCTTCACGCCTCGGGTCACGGGATGGCTGGGAAACGTTTTGAACTCCGGCCGCCACATCGGGTTCACGGAGTATTGGTGTTCGTAGTAACCGCCGATCCATCGGTGCATCGCCTGCCCTGAATCGCCTTTCGGCACTTCCACACCATAATGGGCGCACGCGATCCCCACGCCTTTGCTGGCCAGGCCGTCGATGACCTTCAAACGTTCAACCTGGATCGCCGGATGCCCGCCGCCCCCGTCGGCGTAGATCAGAATCGCATCCACTCCGTCGAATGCTTTCGGATCCGCCGGCCAGCCATTGGAATGCACTTCCGAGACAACGCCGGGAACCTGATCGAGGCACTTCTTCAATAACAGGCCGCCCGCGCGAAACTCGTGGTCTCCGGGACCGTGGCTTTGCTTTCCGGTGATGAGGAGGATTTTCTTCTCGGCGGCACCCGCATGAAAAACAACGCCAGCCAACACGATTCCGGCGATGGCGACCGCAAGGGGTTTCATAGCCTTGCTGGCAAACGTCGATGGCCACCCGAAAGGTATCTCGTTCATTTGCCTTTTGGATCGAGATTCTGTTTGAGGTCGTCCTGCGTCACGTTGCTTTCGACCCCATTCGGCGGCACGTCAATCCTGGCGACCCAGAGCAACGCATTCAGAACGACCTTGCGGAAGTTTTCGTCCCCCCAATTGCGATGATAGTGAGCGCCGGTGAAGCCGAAACCGCGCCCGCCGTCGGGCCGGTCATACGCCCAGGCGACGTGCTGCGGTTCTCCCTTTTTTAGCGCTTCGCGCACGGCGGGATTGCCGCTGTGCGGGCCATCCGGACGGTTCAAAGTGGAGTCGGGCGGCAACGCGGTGAGGATCGGCGTCACGCCCTTCATTCCCTCGCGGAAACGCATGTGATAATACCACTCATCGCGGATTTTGAACGGCTTCACCCCGCGCGTGATCGGGTGCACAGGAAACTGCTTGAACTCCGCGTCCCAATGCGGATTCACCGACCAATGCATCTCGAAGTAACCGCCGATCCATTCGATGAATTCCTTGCCGCCTTTCTCTTTCGGCACTTCGACGCCGTAGTGCACGCACGCGATTCCGGCGCCCTTCTTGACCAGCGCATCAATCTTTTGCAAGCGATCCCCCTGGATGGCCGGGTGGCCGCCGCCGCCGTCCGCGAAAAACATGATCGCGGCCGCGCCATCAAAAACCGTTTCGTCCTTGGGCCAGCCGTTGGTGACAACGATGGCCTGAACGCCGGACACGTTATCGAGGCATTTCTTGAGCAGGAGGCTGCCGGCCCTGAATTCGTGGTCGCCCGGTCCGTGGCTGGGTCGGCCGGCCACGAGGACGATCTTCTTTTCGGCCGCCACCGCTTCCAACGCGAGCAGGGTCATCGCCAATGCCGCCGCACTGGCCCACCGTCCCGGTAACAGCCGGCGTGAGGCTCCGGCTGATTTCGGATTTCGGATTTCGGATTTCGGATTTTGGCGAAGGAGCCTCGTCACGGCGGCTTTTACAAACCCAGGAAAGAAGCGAATCGTTTTCATGCCGGCCGCGACAGAGTTAC
>DATEKZ010000630.1:0-3809 GCA_035277185.1 Verrucomicrobiia bacterium | reverse complement strand
GAACCTGCACGCCGGCTGCACACGGATTTCCAACTCTCAGCAGCAGGCGGGTACCTGGGGTTGGTGGCGCCGGACGGAGCGACGGTGGTCAGTGCCTTCGCACCCGGGTACCCGGAGCAGTTCGAGAACGTGTCCTTTGGCCTCGGCGGGCCACCACCCTCTTCGGTGTGGAGCTTCTTTTCGGCACCTACTCCGGGCGCTGCGAATGGAGCCGGCGCCCGCGCCGGTCCGATTTTTGATGCCGCGGTAAAAAATCCGCCGCCGCCACTGGCCGGTCCGCTCACCATCACCGCGACCCTTCGTGCGGCCAACGATCCGGTGGCGACGGTGAACCTTTACTACCGGCGGATGTTTGCCGCCGAGACCCTCGTGACGATGACTGACGATGGCACAGGCGGCGACGCGCAAGCCGGCGACGGCATCTGGACGGGAATCATTCCAGGCGCGGCGTTTGCGCCGGGAGAAATGACGCGGTGGCGATTCCTCGCCGCGGACAGCACAGGCACCGAAACGAAAGAGCCGGCCTACCGCGATCCGCTGGATTCCCATCAGTATTTCGGCACCGTGACGCAGGATGCCGGTGTGCAATCACTCATGCCGGTGTTTCACTGGTTCACCACCAATCCTGGTGGAGCGGGCACAATCGCCGGCTCGCGGGGCGCGGTTTATTACAATGGCGAGCTTTACGACAACGTGTTGTTCAATTTGCACGGACAGTCCTCCACGGTCTTCCCAAAGAAGAGCTTCAACATCGATTTCAATCGCACTCAGCGCTTCCTTTGGAGCACGAACGCACCGCGCGTGGCCGACATCGATCTGCTCACCAATTGGGCGGACAAATCGAAAGTGCGCCACGTCCTGGGCTACGAAGTGATGCGCGAATCGGGAGTGGCCGCGCATTTCGCCTACACCGTGCGCGTCGAACAGAACGGGAATTTTTTCAGTACCGCTGATTTCGTGGAAGACGCGGACGAAATCTACCTCGAACGCGCCGGGCTCAACCCGGAAGGCGCGCTCTACAAGGTTTACCAAAACCTCCTCAACAGGGATGCCGGCGACACCGGCACGTCCGGCGTGGAAAAGAAGACTCGTCGCCTGGAAAACAACAGCGACCTCCAGGCGCTCATCAATGGTCTCGACCTGACCGGACCGGCCCTCCTCAACTATCTCTACGACAACATCGACCTCCCGCGATGCGTCAACATGCTCGCTGCGAATTCAGTCATCCGCAACATCGATATGCACAGCAAGAACTGGTATATCTACCGGGATACCGGGCGGAGCGGCGAGTGGGCCATCCTGCCCTGGGATCTCGACCTCTCGCACGGTCGCGTCTGGAACGAACAGAACACGTATTTCGATAACGGGCTCTATACCGACGGTTACGTGACCACCGGCACGTCCGTCCGACTGATCTCCCACCTGTTTGCAAATCCTGCCATTCGTACCATGATCATGCGCCGCATCCGCACGCTGACGGATCGTTTCCTTCAGCCGCTGCCTGCGCCGGGAACGCCGGAAAGCGAATTGTATTATGAACGGCGGCTCAACGAGCAGTCGGCGCTCATCGATCCTCCAGGGATTGTGCCGTCCGACGCCCGCCGGGATTTTGAGAAATGGGGTTCCTGGCTGCATGGCGGCAGCACCGTGTCCTACACAAATTCCAATCCCGCCGTGGAAACAATGGCCGAAGCCATCCAGCGGTGGAAGTCCGAGTATTTGCCCTCCCGCCGCAACTACATCTACAACACCCAGGTCGTCGGTAAAGGCGGCCAGATCCCACTGCCACAGACCGGCGGGCCGACCTACAATTACACGCCGCTGCTGGTGACGGGAGCGCCCGCGAAAGCGCTCGTGCCCGTGAACGGCAATCTGAGCGCGACCTGGATCGGGATCCCATCGTTCGAACCCTTCGACACCAGCGGCTGGATCAGCGGCGCCACGGGCGTTGGCTACGAACGCAGCACCGGTTATGAGTCGCTCATCGGCCTGAACGTGGACACCCCGATGCGGAGCAACAACAGCGTTTATATCCGTGTCGAATTCGACGTGACCAATCCTGCCGCCTTTGACCGGCTCGAATTGCGAATGAAATTCGACGACGGCTTTGTGGCCTTCCTCAACGGAACCGTGCTGACCTCCTCGAATTCACCGGCCTCACCCCAATGGAACTCCGCCGCCACGGCCCAGCATGAAGCCAATGCGGCGGTCTTCGACATCTTCGACGTCACGGACAAGAAAGCCAGTCTGCGGGCCGGACGAAATGTCCTCGCGATACAGGGCTTCAACGACAGCACCAACAGCGGCGACATGATTATCGTGCCGGAACTCTACAGCGGCACGCTCGCCCCCGGGACCGCCATCCAGCCGGTGATCAACTTTGGCGCGATCGATCCCGGCCCCGCTTCGGGAAACCAGGACGCGGAATTCATCCAACTTCTCAATCCAAACCCGATTGCGGTGGATATTTCCGACTGGCGGCTCACCGGCGGCATCGAGCACACATTTGCGCCCGGCACGGTCCTCGCGCCCAACGGCGCACTCTACGTTTGCCCGAATGCCGCGGCCTTCCGCGCCCGCGCCGTTTCGCCGAAAGGCGGCGAGGGGCTTTTCGTGCAGGGCGGCTACATCGGACACCTTGCCAGCCGTGGAGAGACTGTCACGCTGATCGACATCTCCGGGGCGACCAATAACACGGCCGCGTACCAGGGTCCGCCATCCGACACCCAGCGCTATCTCGTGGTCAGCGAGCTCATGTACAATCCGCCTGGCGCCGGGCTGGCTGAATTCATCGAGCTGTTGAACATCAGCGGTTCGGTAACGCTGAACCTGGCGGATGTACGCTTCACGCAGGGCGTGGAATTCAATTTCACCGGCAGCGCCATCACGTCGTTGCCGCCGGGCGGGCGCGTGTTGGTCGTGCGCGACCTCGCCGCATTCACTGCCGCCTACGGGTCCGGCCTTCCCGTCGCGGGTGTTTTCACGAATGCCTCCGCGTTCAGCAACAGCGGCGAAACGATCAAACTCGAGGATGCCGATGACGAAACCATTCGAGAGTTCGCCTACGATGACGCGGCGCCGTGGCCGGCAGGCGCGGACGGGTCCGGTTACAGCCTTGTCTTGATCGCGCCTCACCTCAATCCCGATCATGCGATTGTCACGAATTGGCGCTCCAGTGCGCTGCCGGGCGGCAGCCCGGGCGGGACGGATGCCCCGCCATTTCCGGCCGATCCCATGGGCGACGCGAATGGAAACGGCGAGCGCGACCTCATCGATTTCGCCCTGGGCAATGACCTCGGACTGCCGCCCATTTTCCTGGCCTTCACCCTGCAACCGGGCCTCCCTGGAGAACCCGCCACTCTCCTGCTGACTTACCCGCTCAGCCTTGGCGCCGAACGCGCCCGAGTTGAAGTGCTCTTTTCAACGGACCTGGCCACATGGCAGGAGGCCGCACCGCACCTTGAGGCGGTGTCAATGCAACAACTCGGCGATGGCCGGGCATTGGTCACCTGGCGTGTCAAATCGCCGCTCCGCGACGAACCGCGGGTCTTCATGCGGCTGCGCGTAACCGCCTTGTGACATGACGAGGGTCAATGAAGAAAAAAGGGTGGCGGGACATTTTGCGTTGGTAGGTACGCCGCGCCGTGGCGTCACCGGCCGCGTCCAGCGGGCGGAATCCCTTTAAGCCATTTGAGTAGCACTGGGTCAGGGACCAACTCTCCGTCACCCCTGCCCACTGCCATTGAACTACGGGACTGACCGAATCGTGCACGGGTCGTCATGACTCAACGCTGCCGGATGAATCCGGC